>CAZJHF010000006.1:0-9949 GCA_964545505.1 uncultured Desulfobacterales bacterium
GTCCATACCCGGCAGCATGACATCCAATACAATCACATCAAAATCATGTATCACAGCCAAGTGTAGCCCGCCGATGCCGTCCATCGCAAAATCAAGGATATGACCCTGCTGCTCCAGATAGTCGCCGATGTTTTCGGCGATATCGGCGTTATCTTCAACAATTAATATCCTCAGTGGACGATCATTACTTTTAACATTCAAGGGAATATTCCATTATCAATCAGATTCGATTCAACGGTGCCGTTACATAATTGAAACAATATTAGAAAATAGAGGACGGAGTCGATGCCCTCAACGCTGTTCCTGCAGGAAATCAAGGCACGCGTTTACGCGCCACGAGGCTACGGACGGTAGTGATCATCTTGGTCCGGACATGCACAAAATACAGGGCGGTATGACATCATAATTGGGAGGCTGCGATCAGCTGTTGAATTCCAGAAACAGATTTGCATCTTCACCATCGATTTCCGGTCTGTTTTTCATCCAGTTAAGAATTCGGCACCCGTCGTTAGCGCCGTTAGGAGTTGAGCAGCTGATATAGGGCATAATTGGATCACCGGCAATCGATTTGTAGTATAGCATGCGTGCGCGGTCGCCGGGAAATTCCTCGAGTTCCAGAAGATGGACAATATAAATCGTGCAGTCGCCTTCAAATAAATCGCTTTTTTCGCGCGAATCGATGATGCGTTCTTTAAATAATTCAAGTGCCGCCTGGCTGTCTTCTGCATCAACGATCAGGTTGAATTCGCCATGTCTTCTTTCTGATTCCACTTGGGCCTGCTGGTTGGTCATGTGCAAAAATTTTCCAAGGTAGAGCATCATACACCCCTTTTGTGTTCGAATCGGTTAAATGCAATAGCCGCCTCTATGCATGCAGCTGTCTCCCCGCAGCGCTACGCATCTTAGACCGATTAAATCGTTTTGTCCAGTGTCTTGCGGGTCTGGGTATTAGATCTCTTTGCGCATTTTCAACCAGTCTTTAATTGCATATCCGGTCCCAAATTCCCAGGGCCTTAGGTTTTCGGGCGCGATTTCTTTATATTCAATCAGCTCTTTTCCCAGAATAATCTCATCCTCCACTTCAACATGGTAGGCCAGGATCAGCTGGTTCATTTCAAAAAAGGTATAACAACCGATAAAGCCGTTGATGCGCCCATCAACACCCAGCTCTTCTTTGACCTCTCTGAGGATACCGGACTCAGCGGTTTCGTTCTTTTCAAGAAACCCGGTTACCAGGCCGAAAATTTTTTGCGGCCATGCCGCATTGCGCACCAAGATCACATTCCCCTGTCTTTCCACCAAAGCGGCAACAACCGGCGTCGGGTTATCCCAGAAGACATAATCACAGCTTTCGGATGAACATCCCAGGCGAGTTCGGCCTTCGATTTCTGCCGGCGCTAATTGCCGGCCGCATTGGGGACAAAATTTCATGTTGACCTCCGGATTTATTTACCACAGAGATCACAGAGGGCACAGAGTTATTTAAGGTCCCACAAAAACAATTTTTTAATCTCTGCGAACTCTGTGATCTCTGTGGTAAATTTTAAAAGTTCATTCGAGAATGATGGTTTGGCCGTGCTGAAGAACCGCAAAATCTTGCGGCGGAATCTGGTTTTCCTGTAAAGCTCCGGCCAGCCGTTTGGGAGGTTCATCCAGCGGTTCATCGGTTAGAATAAAGGTGCCCCAATGGATGGCCACGGATTTATTTGCGCGAATATCTTTGTGGATTTGAACCGACTCTTCGGGATTGACGTGATGCTTTTTCATAAACCAGCGCGGCTCATAGGCTCCGATGGGAATGGCTGCCAGGTCAAAGGGACCCAGCTTTGTGCCAATCTCCTTAAAATGCGGCGCATAACCGGTGTCGCCTACAAAAATGAATCGAAAGTCCTCGGTAGCGATCACCCAGCCGGCCCACAGTGTTTTATTTCTGGAAAAAATGCTGCGTTTGCTCCAGTGTTGCACCGGCACGGCAATGATTTCAAGATCGCCGTCCGCTTGCCGGTCCCACCAGTCCATCTCAATAACCTGATCAACACCACGGGCGGCAAGCCATTTCTTAAATCCCAGGGGAACATAAAAACGGGTTTTTTCACCACCGGGCCGCTGGCGCAATTTTTTAATTGTTTGTTCATCCAGCGAATCATAATGATCATGCGAAATCACAACGATGTCGATGGGTGGCAAATCCTTCAATGCCAGCCCCGGCGGCACAACTCTCTCCGGGCCGGCCCACTGGACCGGTGAGGCGCGATCTGAAAAATGAGGATCTGTTAAAATATTGTAGCCGGCCAGCTGCAGCAGAAGGGTGGCGTGCCCGACCCAGGTTACGCTGCGCTGCTGTCGATTTTGCTTCAAGAAATCCGGATCGTTTTTGGCCAGCGGAAAATGGTAGCTTTCCGGGCCCGGAATATCCATTTTGGCGCGTTCGCGGCGCCACTTTAAAAAATCCCCAAAACCATTCTCCTCATAGGCATGGACATTCCTAAAGCCGTTGGCTGTATGATGGGATTTGCCGGCTGGAGGGGCTTGGGCCGCACAGTTGACTGACGTCATACACAACATACCCATTATCAGATATCGAAAAGCGCAGTTTAAATTCAACATGGAAATATTCGTTTCGGTTCGCCTGCTGACCGGTCGAGTCCGTCAATATCTTTTAAGGAATCTAAAGCCCGCTGCCGCAATACTTACAAAACTTGGCGTCTTTATCATGTCCTTCGGCGCTGCACTCCGGACAGGCCTGGGTGGAAATCTGGCGCTTAAACGCCTGCGCCAATTCAACTGTGACAATGCCGGTCGGGACGGCAATAATACCATAACCTATAATCATGATCAGTGACGAAAGCAACTGGCCCAAAACGGTTTGGGGCGATATGTCTCCATAGCCGACGGTGGTCAGCGTTACAATGGCCCAATAGATGCTCTTGGGTATGCTCGTAAAGCCGTTTTGCGGATCCTCTATCAGGTAAATAAATGCACCGAAGATGGTCACCAGCGTTAGAACGGCGATCAAAAAGACAATAATTTTACGTAGACTGGCACGCAGTGCCTGGCTGAGCATGCGGGCCTCGCCCAGATATTGAACCAGTTTTAGAATTCGGAAAATACGCAGGACCCGCAAAATGCGGATGACCAGCAGATACTGGGCACCCGGAAAAAAAATGCTCAAATAGGTGGGCAAGATGGCCATCAGATCAACGACACCGTAAAAGCTGGTGGCATAGGAACCCGGGCGCCCCACGCTCAGCAGCCGCAAAATGTATTCAATGGTAAATAGAATCGTAAAAATCCACTCGCCGACCAGTAGAATTGAA
Organism: uncultured Desulfobacterales bacterium; assembly: GCA_964545505.1. Taxonomy (GTDB): domain Bacteria; phylum Desulfobacterota; class Desulfobacteria; order Desulfobacterales; family JAHEIW01; genus JAHEIW01. The sequence goes on from CAZJHF010000006.1 coordinate 3,318, forward strand.
CCATAGGATTGTTGAACGGCGCTGATACTGTCGAGCATCACCAGCAACACACTGGCCAAAATGGCCACGATCAATAAAACATCAAACCATTTCCCGGCCGGTGTGTCGGCTTCGAAAATAACTTCATGGACCTTCAGCCGCCAGCTGCGCTGCGTAGCATTTTCTTTCATAAAACCCTCTATATGTCATCAATAAATAAAAGTTGAAGGAGCATAGAAAACAGAATAATAGAACTATCCGATTTGTAACAATTTGATAAGGGAACACGGTGTGGGTGTGAGTTTATGCTCGATACTTCTTACTTCATTTCTTTTACTTTTTTCACGGTGCTAATAAAGCCAAACATAGAAGCGGTTTCATAGGTTTAGATAATGTTCGATAGCAAGGCGTAAATCGATTCAATAACGGAGAATACACGTCAGTATGCGAGTATTTTGAATCGATATTTATGCACACCTTAATCTTCATAAAATAGATGTGTAATCCATTTATCCTGGAGAACACAGCTATCGGGCATTAGATGGCCGATGAAAACGCTTCTATTGTTGTTTTACCTCATGTCCATTCTTCCTTAACAAATCGACAACGCTTTCCGGGCCGACCAAATGGCCCGCACCGACCACAAAAAGAACATTTTTATTCTGGCGCATGGCTGCTTCAACTTCATTTACCCATTTTAGATTGCGTTGGATCAGCAGGCGATCATTCAGATTGGGATAATCTTTAAAGCTTTTGTGCAGCAGCTCATGCAGTTTATCGGCATTGCCGGCTTTCCAGCTGCTCACCAGGTCACCCGCCAGTTCGCTGACCAATTCCAGGTCTTTGAGGGTTTGTTTCAAAAAGTCGTTTTGATCCTTGCTGGCCATGTTGCCCAGCAGATCAATCTGATACTCGGGGGATTCCAGGTATCCGATTTCTTTGCCTCCGCTTTGGGCCTTGCCAAAAAAATAAAGATCGATTCCATATTGAGGGTCGTACCCCAGGCGTTGCAATTCCAGCGTTGTCAGCGACAGAGCGACAAACCAGGGCTTAATCCGCGAAAATGCTTCCAGCGGCAATCCGAGGGCGCTCATTTTTTTCTCAAGCTGTTGTCGTGTGTCACTCGCAATGTTATCAAACAGGTTCTGCCCGGCCGGATACATGCCTAGCTCCAGCATCTTTACCTGCATGGCCGGTTCCTGCATGGCCGCGATATCGGTCTCAAAGATAATGCGTTCGCTGCTGGCATATGCCTTTTCGATGGCCGGGTCCAGCGGGTATGTTTCCTGCTTGAGGACATGTATGGAGCCCAGCAAAAAAATTTTATTGGACGCGGTTTGAATCGACCACAGACAATTTTGGGTGCTTTGCTCAACAGCGGCTGTCTTGGCCGGCACCTCCAAAATCGTCGCCCAAAATGCGCTTAGCAGAACAAAAACAAACAAAGCAAAACGAAACCCGAATTTTGAAAAATGTCGATTTGGCATACAGAGTCCTTTCCAGAAAGGATGATTTAATCACGAAAAGACACCATGTCCAGCCGGGGCGGATCCGGATCAATGGCTTTTAGCTTATTCAGAAGTGTTGCCGGGTTAGCCATAAACGTCAGGCAATGGCGGTATTGCTGCAGAAGCGCAAAAGCCTTGTTCGCCAGGCTCTGGGCTGCCTGCAGGTGACCCTGCTCCAGGTGGATGTAAACACCGGCCGCCTTGATCAGGCCCTTTAACGCCTGCCGCTTGTCTCCGATTGCAGATTTCCAGATGGCTTCCAGGTGATCGTGAAATTCAAAAAAAAGGCCCTGGTTCCAGATGATCAAAGCCTGCTGCAGCGGATCGGTGATATCGTCTGCAGCGATGCCATCGAAGAAGCGCTCGTAACGCAATAGGCGGTCATCGATGTAATCGGCATGTAAAGGCGATAGGTTTTGCTTTCGCCATTGCCGGGCGACATTCAGATATGCTGCGGGATTCCTGGCGCTGATGGTTGCCACAAATGCTTCGGACATCGAGTTGCGGATATCCCGCGCGGTTCGATCCGTAAACGGGTCAAACCTTCCATAGCTCTGTAATTTTTTGTCTTTCTCTTTCACCATTTATTAGCAGTTTTTCTGATGTTGATTAAATATCTTTTGAATACCAAAATAAATATAACATATTAGATATTTCAAAAGCATCGTTAATAATGATCTATTTGAAAAGTAATGAGAAAACCCTTATCTTTTATTCCCATTGCTTCAAGGTCTCATTGACCATCCTCCCATCCGCCTGTCTGCCAAAATGCTTCATGATAGTGCCCATGGCCTGCATTTTGTTTTTGTATTCCGCGAAATCAATATTGTCTTTAATCCAGGCCGTGATTTCTTCGCGGCTGGCCATGCGGGGTAAATACAGTTGAAGCGTTCTCAAATATTCAGATGATTCTTCCTGTTTAGCCTCCAGCACCATTCGCTCCGATTTGGTCAGCCCCTGGATGATGCCAATGATATCATCGTTGGTAATTTCTTCAGCTGTTTTGAGGCGGGTAGATTTTTTACCGCTTTCCAAAGTAATGGGAACCGTCAGTTTCGGAAATTCAGCCATAATTTGCCGGATGGCACTCCGTGCGGCCACATCTTTTTTCAACATGGATTGCTTCAGGTCTGCTTTGAGTTTTTCCAGTAAAGGCGTGTCCATATCCGGATTCCATCCGTATGTTTCACTTTGGGTATCACTCATAGGTCTCTCCTACGGCTTACGGTTGATATAAAAAGATGAATACAATCACGAAAACGCGAAAGCAGTAGAGCATGAAATTTCTTTAACCTTTTTCGTATTTTCGCCTTTTCGTGCTTTCGTGGTAAATTAAGGCTCTACAAGTCCATCTATTCTATACTCATCTATGAATACGTTCAGTATGTATTCCTTAATAACCTGCACACAATTTATTCTAAAAATTTTGGGGGCAGCGGCGGGTCGGTTTCAATGGCCTTGCCGGGCAAAATGATCAGCGTCGAGGTCCCATGAGCCAGAACCTTACCCTGCTGGTCGGCAACCTTGGCTTCAGCATAACCGAGCGTCCGACCGACTTTGATCTGGCGACCGCTGGCAATGAGTTTACCGGAGACGGCCGGCGCAAGATAGTTTAATTTCAAATCAACGGTGGTGATGCCCACCTCCGGATCCTCTACCCCGAAATAAACCGACCAAAAAGCGGCCGCATCGATGATCGAAGCAAAGACCCCCCCGTGCACCACGCCAAATGGCTGCAAATGCTTTTGGGCCAGTTCGATTTCGAGCGTTGAATACCCGCTGCCAACATCAACCAGCTTCATTGAAAGCAGATCAAAATAGGGACAAATATTTACGATTTCATTAATTCGCTTTATGTATTCCGGATTGGGTTTTTTCATCATCAGTTAAGACCGGGGAAAATGGGGGAAACTGCGGGTGTCGTTCTTGCTGAACCAAGAAACGCGTCGGCAACTTCTCTATTTTATCTATCAAAAAGGACTGAAGTTCACAAGCAAAACCTAATTCCACATCCGGTTGACGCTTGCCGCACAGCAATCATCTAATCATCTTTGATTCGCTCATAAATATAAAAATCATAGGGCTCAATGCCGGCCGGGGTAATGGTTTTGGATTCGAGCACTCGAAATTCAGCGGATGGGATTTGCGGAAAATACGTATCTCCGTCGATGTCCCGGGGTATCACCGTCAAATATATAAGGTCGGTCATGGCAAATGCAGCCTGATACAACTGCCCGCCTCCGATAATAAAGGCTTCATCTTCACCCGGTGGGCAGCTTTTAATAGCGTGTGGAAGATCATGGACGACGATACACCCATCGGCAACATAGTCCCGTTGGCGCGTAACAATGATATTGGTTCTTTCCACAAGTGGGCGCTTAAGGGATTCGAAGGTTTTTCTTCCCATTATCACTGCATGGCCGAGGGTGATTTCTTTGAAAATCTTCTGCTCCCCCGGTATTTTCCAGGGGATATCACCCTTTCGGCCGATCACCCGATTCTTCGCCATCGCCGCAATCAAAGAAATTCTCATGGTCGACATCTCCAAATATTATTATATTTCAGCTAAAAGGATTACTCTGCATAGATGCGGCCGGAGTAATGGAGCGTTGGAGTATCGGAGTATTGAATACTTGAATCGCTGAATTTTATCCAGTTTAAATTTGTCTCTATTTCCGTTTCAGGATGAGTTTATGTAAAACCTGTTTCAAAAGCTTTTAATCTCAACGTTTAAAATTGCAAACTGCCAAAAGCCAACGCTTCTTGTAAAAACAACCAACATGAAAAAAAACGTTGTTTTCATTTCAGAGATGAGAGGTTTTTTCGATGAGCAAGGCCGCACAAGGATTTCGGCTTTTGGCGTACTGGGTAGTACGTCAAAAGCCGGAATCCGCGGAGAACACAGCTCATCGGAAAAAGATCCATATCTGGAATGGAAACTAGACGAAGCCGCCGTTGACGTGTATACACTGCCCCGTAATCCAGCGGGCATCATCGCTGGCTAAAAACGCAACGGCGTCGGCGATATCCTGTACCTCGCCGACGCGGCCCAGCGCTGCCATTTGGGCCATTTGCTGAATCAGCTCATCTGATTTGCCATCACGGAAGAGTTCAGTATCCACCGGCCCCGGCGCAACTGCGTTAACAGTGATATGGCGCCCGCCCAGTTCTTTTGCCAGCACTCGCGTAATTTGATCAACGGCCCCCTTGCTGGCAGCATAAATGGAATAGCCGGCCAGCATCATGCGCGTCACAGCCGATGAAATGTTGATAATCCTGCCGCCATCAGAAAGCCGGCGGGCCGCCTGTTGACAGGCAAAAAATGTCCCCTTCACATTGATGTTAAACAGCCGATCATATTCTGTTTCATCGATGTCGGCAACATTTTTGCTAATGCGGATGCCGGCGTTATTAATTAAAATATCGAGCCGGCCATAGTGTTCAATGGTCTGATCGAAAAGTCTATGAATATCTTCAAGTTTTGAAACATCCGCCTGCAGTGCAATGGCGTCACCGCCGGCAGCCTTAATTTCGGCTGCAGTTTCTTCAGCGCCGTTTGCATTGCTGATATAGTTGATCGCAACGGCCGCACCATCGCGGCTCAATTGTTCGGCAATCGCACGCCCGATTCCTCTGGAAGATCCAGTCACCAGAGCAGTTTTGCCGGATAATTTTTTTGAATCCATTTGTCTCTCCCCGGAAATAAGTGAGGGCTGCCACCGGCAGCACCTTATAAAAAGGGGTTTTGTAGGTTGCCCCGTTAAGCCCTTTTTCCTGTGCACCTGTTTGCATGAATGACATAGGATCGGCTATTTTCCGTTTTTAACCGGCTCAGCCGGACAACGGGCGAACCGGCCCACCTGGTAGTATTGGCCCCTAATGATGATAAGAAGCGTTAAAGCCGCATTTAACCGACAAGATTTTTAAACAAACACAAGTAATCCTCTTGGGTCATCGGGCGCGGGTTGTCAATATTGCTACCGTTTTTGAAAGAATTGGCCGCCAGCTCTGCCAGATCGCTTTCCTGAACACCCAGCGATCCAAATTCGGGAAGCCGGACGTCTACCGCCAGTTGTTGGACGGCCGCGACCGCCTGGCGGGCGCCTTCATCTATATTCTCATAGGTCAATCCCATCGCGACGGCGATTCGCGCATATTGCTCTTTGCAGTATTCCAGATTGTACGCCATCACCGCCGGTAATACCACGGCATTACAGACACCGTGCGCAGCGTCATATTTGCCGCCAAGCGCCTCGGCCACACAGTGAACAGCTGCAACATCCGAATGGCTGAAGGCAATTCCGGCCAGCACGCTGCCCAGCAGCATGCCCGCCCTGGCTTCCAGATTGTCACCATCGGAAACAGCGCTTTTGAGATAGGCGCCAATCAACTCGATCGCATATAATGCAGCAGCATCCGCCAGGGGTTCGGAGGCCCTGGCAGTAAACGCTTCGATGGCATGCGTCAAGGCATCCATGCCGGTCGCTGCAGTTAACGCCGGCGGCATGGTCAGCGTCATCTCTGGATCGATCAACGCAACCCGTGGTGCAATTTTAGGATCTTTAATGCTGAATTTGAATTTTTCGCTGGAATCCGTAATCACGGAGCTGAAAGTCACCTCGCTGCCGGTCCCGGCCGTCGTCGGGATGGCAATCAACGGCAACACGTCAGGGCCAATTTTGCCCGGGCCTTCATAATCGCGCACGGCACCGCCCTGGCGCGCCACCACTGCGATGGCCTTGGCACAATCGATTGGGCTGCCGCCCCCAACAGCCACCAGACAATCTGCGCCCAATCGTCTGGCAGTTTCTGTGCCTTCTTCTACGTTATAATCTTTGGGGTTGGGTTCAACGCGATCAAATACTTCCCATTTCAGGTGATGGGCATCCAGCGTATCGGATACCCGTTTCAGAAGGCCTGAACGCAAAACCCCCTCATCGGTAACCAACAACGGGCTCTTGAAATTCATATTTTTGATCACATCCGCCAGGCTTTTGGCAGCGCCGACGCCGTATTCTATTTTGGTCGGCAACTCGAAGCTGAAAGAATTCAACACATTCATAGTGAAATATTCCTTTCCCGGCTCTTTTTAATCAACCGATAATAAAAACTTTTATAGGTGAGTCATCGGGTTCAAAGGTTCAG
>CAZJHF010000006.1:10049-15058 GCA_964545505.1 uncultured Desulfobacterales bacterium
GTTCAAAGGTTCAGAGGTTATATAGCAGCAAAAATAAAAGGGTCAGCTGAGCCTTGAACCGCTAAGACCTGCTCGCCGCGGTGAAGCTTGCTAAAACGAAGCCGGGAACCCAGAACCTGTGAACCCTGAACCTGTTTTTGAATGCCACGTCAGTTTCATTTTATAAGCGAAAATGGTATATATAGCAATAAGACGAAGATTTTACTTGAAACCCGGACAGGGAGTTAACCTTTGGTAAAAGAGCAAACGGGTGAGCAAATTGATGCGCCGCGAGTTGCCAACAAAGAGCAGGTGGTCCGCAAGGTAACATGGGTCGGGCTTTTCGTAAATTTATTTTTAGCCGGTCTCAAATTCGCTGCCGGCGTTTTGGGAAAAAGTCAGGCACTGGTTGCCGATGCAATTCACAGCCTGACCGACCTGACAACCGATGCCGCCGTGATTGCAGGTTCGCATTACTGGGAGCGACCACCGGATGATGATCATCCGTATGGTCATAAGCGCCTGGAAACCCTGGTGACCGCTTTTATCGGCATCATGCTGGCGGCAGCCGGCATCGGTATCGGCTGGAAGGCGGTTTCAACCCTGCAGCTTAAGGCGGTCTCTTCTCCGGGCTGGATTGCCGTCCTGGCAGCATTGGTCTCGATCATCTGCAAAGAGGCTATTTACCGTTGGACGGCTCGAACCGGCAAACGCCTCAAAAGCGCTGCCCTGGCAGCTAATGCCTGGCATCATCGCACAGATGCCTTGAGTTCGCTACCGGTATTGGTTGCCGTTGCAGGTGCCAAATTATTTCCGTCCTGGTCTTTTCTTGATCGCGTCGGCGCGGTGGTGGTTTCAATCTTTATCATTCATGCGTCGCTAAAAATCATCTGGCCGGCTCTCAGTGAATTGATTGACTCCGGCGTACCGGCAGAGACACGTAAAAAGATTCGCGCAATTGCCCATGAAAACGAAAATGTTCAGCAGGTCCATGATATTAGAACGCGTTACATCAGCACCAGCGTTCAGGTAGATTTGCATATTGTCGTTCAAGGATCATTAACCGTGCGACAGGGCCATGATATTGCCGATGATGTCAGACATCGAATTATTGCAGTTCTCCCGGAAATATTGGATGTCGTGATCCATGTGGATCCCCCGGAAAAAGCACTTCCGGAGCAGAATTTACAATAAAAACCGGGAGCGCCCGTCACCCTGCCGAACTCTTTTGACATCCTTTCTGGCGACCGGTTCGGCCTGAGAAACAAACCCGGACCGGCGGCGGTCAATCTGATTGGAATCAAATTTCCTTTTTGTAAATACCCCGCAGCAGCAGGCACGTGGCGGCTTTCTGTTTAAGACCGGACATTTTCCAGTTGAAAAGAAACGCATAACATCATATCCTAATTCCAGAATCTTGCATGAAAATGAATGTGAAGGTAAAATTACTTTTAGAGCATCAATGTCATCAAATTAACTGATCAAAGTAAGCCTATCCGGCAAAAGGAATGAAAATCATCTTTTCGCATTCATTTTCACCCGATAGGCATGCCGGAAACTTCAGGCAGCAAATTAGGCCTTAGCGGCCACTGCCAGCCCTACAGACCAGACGTTATTTTCGGAGCATACACGTAATGCCAGTTTACGAATACACAGCCCTGGATACCAAAGGCAAAATGACATCCGGTATCATCGATGCGGACGGTGCCCGGGCCGCCCGGCAAAAATTAAGAGCAGGTGGTATCTTTCCGGTTGATATCAAAGAAACTCAGGAAAAAGAGACCACCGAAATAAAGACAACCCGGATCGCCAATCTATCTCAATATCTGAGACGTGTTAAGCCGGCTGAAATTGCTATAATAACGAGACAACTGTCAACTTTGATTTCGGCGGGTTTTCCGCTGGTCTCTGCCATTGATGCCCTGGTGCCCCAGACCAAATCCCAGCGTCTCAAGACCGTTTTGGCCCAGATCAAAGAGACTATCGTTGAAGGTCAGAGTTTTGCCCAGGCCCTGTCGCAATATCCAAAAATTTTCACACCGATTTATATTAATATGGTGCGCGCCGGAGAGACTTCCGGCACCCTGGAAATCGTACTGGAGCGGCTGGCGGATATTACCGAAAAACAGCAGGATTTGTCCAATCGGATTCAGACAGCCCTGGCGTATCCCCTGTTTATGTGTTTGATCGGAACAGTTGTCCTGTTTGTGCTTTTAACCTATATTGTACCCAGCATCACCGCCATTTTTTTGGATATGGGCCAGACATTGCCAACCCCGACACGCCTGCTGATTTTTTTAAGTAGTTTTTTCAAATCTTTTTGGTGGATTATCATAATTGCGCTGATTGGCGCCGGTATTGCTTTGCATCGCGTTAAAAAAACCGAAAAAGGGCGCTATGTTTACGATAAAACCATCCTGGCAATGCCTGTTCTGGGGGTTTTAGCAAGGAAACTGGCCGTAGCCCGTTTTACGCGCACCCTGGGTTCTTTGCTCGAAAACGGGGTTTCAATGCTAATCGCACTTGACATTGTTAAAAATATCGCCGGCAATGTGCTGCTGTCAGCGGCCGTAGAAAAAGCAGCCCAGGAAGTTGGTAAGGGTCAGGCATTGTGGGCGGCCCTGAATGAAGGTCAGGTTTTTCCCCAGCTGTCCATTCAAATGATTCAGGTGGGAGAACAAAGCGGGGAGCTGGAAGGCATGCTCAATAAAATAGCCGATGTATTTGAAAAAGAAGTTGAAAACAGTGTCATGCGCCTGACATCTTATCTGGAACCGGTCATGATACTGGTCATGGGCTGCATTGTCGGGTTTATTGTATTGTCGATTTGTCTTCCTATTTTTGAGATGAACCAGTTGATCAAATAATGGCGCTGGTATTCTACAGCAAGCAAGAGAAGGGAAATGGGTTATGAGGATCATCAATAAAAATGACAACCAGGGATTTACGTTAATTGAGTTAATGGTTGTTGTCATCATACTGGGCATCCTGGCGCTTTACGTCGGCCCTAAAATAATGGGCGAACCGGATAAAGCAAAGCGCGTCAAAGCTCAGATGGACATTGCCACCTTTGAGACCGCTTTAAAAATGTATAAACTTGACAGTGGGACCTATCCGACAACCGAGCAGGGGCTTCAGGCGCTGGTCGAAAAGCCCGAAAGCGGGACGATTCCCCGAAAATGGCGCGATGGCGGTTATCTGGAGAAACGCAAAGTCCCCAAGGATCCATGGGGAAATGAATTTGTGTACATTTCACCGGGCGTCAATGGCGATTTTGATTTGAGTTCCTACGGCAAAGACGGCGTACCCGACGGCGAGGGGGAGAATAATCGGGATATAAATAACTGGGAAATCGAGTAGTTTGCTGTCAGAAACGGCCCTTTTGCGCAATCTCTGTGTCAATCAGGGAATTGCATTGTGCGACGTACTAAAAGTACGCCTCCGCCCAATTCCCTGATTTCCTTGACCTTGCACAAAATTGCTCGCCTCTGACAGCAAACTCAAATTATTTTACATCAAAAAAATCTCTCATTTAAAAATCGGAAACTTAATATTTCTAAAAAACAAGGTGCGCTTCTGACGACAAATTTAATTTATTAATCTACGAAAAACGATGAATTGTAGCTAATCCGGCGTTTAGATGAAAAGCAAAATGCTTTCAAAAGCTTTGAAGAAAAAATTCAATCGACACAACGGACCACGGACCACCGACAACGGGCGCCCGGGCGGGTTTTCATTGATGGAATTGATTGTGGTCATGGCCTTGTTGTCCATCATGCTGGTTTTTAGCATTCCCCGCTTTCATCAAAGTCTATTTTTGGATGATAGCAAGACCAGCTCCCGCTGGATAACCAGAAAAATCCAGTCCTTAAAAGAAGCAGCCGTCAGAAATCAGAAACACTATACACTGCACTTCGATTTGGACACAGACCATTACTGGGAAACCGATGATTCGATGCCGGCAGAGGACCTCGAAAAAGCTGCCATGCACACCGAACCACTTCCGGACGGTTTAAAAATAGCTGATATCGAATTTCCCCTTCGCGGAAAAGTCAGTTCCGGTCGGACCGATATTACCTTTTTCAAAAACGGTTACTCAGACAAAGCCATGATCCATACACAAGATGGAGGATCATATGCGTCGTATTTAATCGAGCCCTTTCTCTCTGAAATAAAACGCTTTGACACATATGCCAGTTTTGAACATTAAGCTGCCGGTCTGAAAACGACCGGCAGCAGGTTGACCGAACCTGTCAGCAAGCCGACGGCCGGACGCCATAGACCATTAGCAGTGTATTGCAACATGAAAATTTTTACATACCCATAATTTTTTCCTTTCTCGTTTGAGTGCGCTTCAGCCTGCACCCTGACCATGATTCAATTTTTATTCTCAATGGCTTGAACAAAAGTTTGCTCTGGTGCAAAAAAAAGATTGTATCTTTGTTGTTAAATTTTGTATAATAACAAATAAATGGTGTATGAAAAAGTGCACATATATGGCGATATTTCAACCCCAAACACAGAATAAAAAGCCCGGCTGGAAAAGATTATCACCCGGTTTCACTTTGCTTGAGGTCATGGTTGCAATGGCCGTGATGGCAATTGTTCTGGTGAGCGTTTATCGCATGCATTCCCAAACTGTGGCCATGAGCACCGCGGCCCGCTTCTATACCCAGGCACCCTTGCTGGCCCAAAAGAAACTGGCCGAAGTGACAACAACTTCTTCACAAATTTTCGCGTCTGATTCTGGCGATTTTGGCGAAAATTTCCCGGGATACAGCTGGCAGGTGTCAGCGACCGATGTGTCCTCCGAGTTGCTTGGAGAAGTCGCCGACGATTTTAAACGCATAGATGTCACGGTGGCTTACCTTAACAACAATTTCTCATATCTTTTAACCACCTATCGGTTTCAGAGGGAATAGGCAAATCACACCTAACAGAGGACAGATGTCAGAGGACAAAAGACAGAATCGCGCATCACGCGTTCAGCCGCCACATGCCCGCAGCCAGAAGCCAGCCTGCGAGGAGCC
>CAZJHF010000006.1:15158-25114 GCA_964545505.1 uncultured Desulfobacterales bacterium
GCCCTGTCGCGTCAAAGCCAGAAGCCAGCGTTTGGCGACCGGTTTTACGCTGATGGAAATACTGATCGCCATCGCGATCCTGGCCATCTTGGTGACAACGGCCCTGGCATCGTTTAATGCTGTATTTTCAACCACAGAGGTGCTTGACGACGGTGCCCATCTATATGAAATGGCCAATACCTGTATGAAACGCATTGTGCAGGACCTTGCATCGATGCACATCAACCAGAGACCGTTGTACAAACCGCCCGAATTTGACCAACCGCCGGACTCTTATCGTCTCATCGCCACCGCCGACGAGACCGGTGGCACAGGATTTGCACAAAATATCAGATTTACCAGTCGAGCCCACCTGCCCTTTGAAAAAAGCTACGGTAAAGGGATCGTTGAAATTGTTTATTACTTTCAGACCTCCAATGACGGGTATCTGGAGCTAAGGCGGGCGGATAATGCCTATCCGTTTCCTGAATTTGAAAAAAAAGCCAGTGATCCGATCTTATGCAAGTACGTCAAATCCTTGTCGTTTAAGTTTTACGACACGGACGGAATTGAATTCGATGTGTGGGATTCGGATTCGGATGAATTCGGCTATGCAACACCCACAGCAATTGCCGTGAAACTCGAATTGGCAAAGAATGCCGAAGTGCACATCTTCGAAACGATGGTGTCCCTGCCGTTGATACGGGAGCGGGCGGAATAACAAATGCTTGGAATGACCCAAACGATAAATAACAACCGGGGCATTGCTCTTTTGCTGGTCATTTCCGTGACGACCATTTTGATCGCAACGGCTCTGGAGTACAATCGCCGGGCCCGCTTTACGGTCCTATCTACAGCGGCCGCAAGGGATCGACTGACGCTTTCGCAGATGGCATCCTCTGGCGTTCATGCCGCCATGGCATTGCTGGCAAAAGATCGCGCCGAGTCAAAAGTTGATTCATTACAGGAGGACTGGGCCAATCCGGATAAAATTAAAGAGTTGTTGAATGATATTTCGTTTGAAGAAGGCGAGATCAACGTGACGATCAGCGATGAAATGGGTCGAATTCAAGTCAACGCCCTGGTAACGTTTCCTGATAGCCGCAGTTTCAACGAGCCTCAACGCCTGATGCTCGAGCGGTATTTAAACTTTTTGAAGGATGCCACTGAGGAAACGCCAGAAGATAGCCAGCCACCGGCGATTATCAATTCACTCAAGGACTGGCTGGATTCCGGTGATGACGATGCGACAACCGGGCTCAGCGGTGCGGAGTCACCCTATTATCAGGATTTAAGCCCTTCCTACAGCAGTCGAAATGGCCCCATTGCAGATATCCATGATTTATTGCGGGTTAAAGGCATCACGCCTGACATCTTCTACGGCAACGCTGAAAAGCCCGGTTTGGCAGACGTTTTAACTGTATATGGCATGAAACCGGGGGCGGGGACTGAATTTAAATTTCCCGGTAAGATTAATATCAACACCGCTGAACTGCCGGTGTTGGTAGCGCTGATGCCGTCTGAAAACCCTGAAATGGCCATGGCCTTTTATGAGTTGCGTCAGCAGGCCGCCACCGATAAAAAGGCTCCTGATTTCTCAAACCCGGCCTGGCATAAAGATATGGCCGGACTCGGTGACCTGAACCTGGATACAAAATTGCTGGCCACCGCCAGCGACATATTTCGGATTATATCCGAAGCCAAAGTCAACGATTCCGTATTAACCGCTACGGCAGTTGTTGAACGGCAAAAAAATGAAAAAAGCGGCAAATGGACCTGCAATATATTAAGCTGGAACACGCAATAGTGCGTCATTCAGACAAGCCAGACGATATTGACATTGAGTTCAACCCAATAAACTGTTAAAATAAGGGTTTAGGTACCTAATCCAATAACAATCAGAGATTCAATGAGCAGAAAAGTTATCGGCATAGATATTCGAAATCAGTCCCTGACCGCAGTACTATTAAACAGTAGCCTGCGGGAGCATCATGTGGACGATTTTATTCATCTACCCTATTCCGGTCCCGATGACCCGGAAAGAAGTCTGTCGGCCGCTCTGGAAACGCTGAAAGAAAGAATGGACCTGACCGGCAGCGATTGTGTTGTTTCGGTACCGGCCCACCAGTTTATTTTCCGCAACATGCAGGTTCCTTTTCACAATGCCAAAAAAATCCGGCTGGTTCTGCCCTTCGAGCTCGAGCCCAGCCTGCCTTTTGCGGTCGAAGACCTGGCTATTGATTTTCAGGGTCTCAACAGCACCCAGGCAGGTGATCAGACCGACCTGATTGTTGCGGCAATCGAAAAAAGCCAGCTGGCACCTTACATCGAGGCCCTGGCAGCGGTGAATATCGATCCGGAGAAGCTAACACTCAGCGGCTTATCGGTTGCGCAGTGCCTGGCCCATCAGGCCGATCCACAGGAGGATTTGATTTTCATCGAAATTGACGATTTGCACGCCACTCTTTTTGTGCTGGTGGACGGTCGCATGCAACTGATACGATCGTTTCCGCTACCGGCGACCGGGCCTTCCAAAACCTCAATGCTGTGTGCCCAAACCCAGCAGACACTGGCGGCTTTTCAGGAGACATCGCCATTGGATTTTGAGCCCATCGAAGCGGTCATAAATGACACCGCAGACGCCGATAATAAAATGGCGGGGGATATATCCAAATTTTTGGAAATACCGGTCAAAGCCGCATCGATTAAAGATCGTTTGAACATCCCGCTGAAAGCGGACGCTGCAAACGAGTGGGTTCCGGGCTTAATGGAAAATGCCCTCGCACTGGCATTGATGGAAGTTGAAGGCTATCCGGCCCTTAATTTCCACAAGGGCCAGTTTGCCGCTCAAAAGTTTCTCGCCAAGCATAAAGGCGCTTTGATAAAAACAGGTATACTGGCTGCGGCTATGCTGGTGCTGATGTTTTTTAACCTGATGATGAAAACCCATTCGCTCAACAAACGCATCGACGCCATCAACGATCAGATGACCCAGGTATTTAAAGAGACCTTCCCGGAGATAAAGTCCGTACGCTATCCATTCAAGGAAATGCAGGCTAAGATGCGCGAGACCAGAGGCAATGCGGCCTTGCAGACCGAAACCGGCCCCCATGTCCGCAGTATTGACATCATCAACAATATCAGTGAAAAAATACCCGCCAGTATTACGGTTAATCTGAAACGGCTGGTCATTCAGCCGGATAATGTGTTAGTTTCGGGTACGACCGATACATACGAATCGGTGGATACCATTAAGAGTCGTTTGGAATCCATTCAACAATTTGAAAAAGTCACCATTAGCTCGGCCAATCTGGATCGCTCGGGCAAGGAAGTTCAATTTATGCTCAAGGTGGAGCTGTAAAAATCGGCAAAAAAAATCGTTATGGAATTTATTCACAAATACCTGAATTTAAAAAAACTCAATCGTCGCGATAAATATATTGTATATGGCGTCGGCTGCCTTTTGGGGCTTCTGATTATCGTTCAGTTTATCATCCGGCCTTTTTTTGATAATCGAAAACGGCTGGAGCGAACCCTGCAGACCCGAAAAGTGGAGCTTGAGCAAATGAGAGAGCTTCAGGCGGACTACAAGGCCCTGAAGGGCAGGATGCAACTGTCTCAGGTTCGCGTCAACAAAAGACAAAAAGGGTTTACGCTGAATTCATTTCTGGTTCAGGCGGCGGGCCAGGTGGGGATCAAAGACCGCATCAGCTCCATGAAGCCGACGACAACAGCCCAGAAAAACAGTAATTTTAAAGTATCACGGGTTGAAATGAAATTGGATGCCATCTCACTGGAACAGTTGACCGCATTTTTACATGGTGTTGAAACATCACCCAATATGGTCATGGTCAAGAAACTATCGGTTTCAAAGAAGGACAAAAAAGAAGGCCTTATAAACGTGATTATGCAGGTTGAAACCATTGAGGCCTAACATAAATATGACTCTCAGAGTCAACGGCTAATTCCAAATTCAGATAACATATAACAACTCATATATAACCTATAGTGGATGAAATTTTTTAAAACGCGATTTGCCTGGGCCGTGTACGTCCTTGGTGCCGCGCTGGTATTTTTATATGTTCTATTTCCGTCCGAACTGCTAAAAGAATATCTGGCGAACCGGATCCATCAGGCGGCCCCGAACCTGACGGTGGAAATTGGCCGGCTCAAGCTGGGATTCCCGCCGGCTTTAAGACTGTATGACGTTAGCGTTTATCATTCAGGGTGGGCCATCGCTGATTTGGAAAATCTGAAAATATCGCCGAATATTGTATCCTTATTTTTAGAGACAACGCAGGTATCATTCCAGGGCAACGGCTACGGCGGTCATTTTAAAGGCGATATGGACATTATAAAAAAGACCGATGACCGTGAAATGGTCATCGATGCTGATTTATCCGGAATTCAGGTCGATCGGCTGGAGGCATTGCAGGCGATTACAACCCACAGGCTGTCCGGCATTCTGGAAGGCACCTTGACAGTGACGAACCAGATGACCCGGCAGGCGCTCACGGGTGACCTGGTCCTGACAGACGGAAAGATTGAACTGTCACCGCCCCTGCTTGATCAAAGGGAGTTGACCTTTGACAGCATTGAAGCCCAGCTGATGTTTAACGGTCGCTCCCTGACGATTGAACACTGTGAACTGATCGGTAACCAGCTCGATGGTGAGGTGGCAGGTTCGATCATGTTCAGTAATCATTCGTCAAGCAAGATCCTAAATTTAGAGGGTAACGTAAGGCCGCATGCAGAGTTCGTCGCCCGTTTGGGAAATCAGGTCCCCAAACTGCTGGAAAATAATAGTTGGCAGACTCAGGGCGTTGCGTTTAATATTAAAGGGCCCATGGAATCGCCCACATATACTTTTTATTAAAGCGCCGCTGTGCTTGAAACGCATACTGCAGTTAAAAGGCGCGAAAAACGGTTGCGAGTCAACAACCACCCGCACAGCGGGTGGCTTGGATTTCGCCTCCGAAGGCGGTAGAAGACAGGGGCGCGAAGTGCCCCAATTGTTGCGGGTTAAACCGGGTGCGAAGCATCCGGTTTGGAAAACACAATCAAATACAGCATTGGTGTCGCAACCGGGCAATAGACACCCGGAATGAAACTGATGGTATTAACGCCCAAAAAATACTTCATGATCATCAATGTGCTGCTGATCACTGCCGGCCTGTATTTTGGTGTCAGCGCTTTTTATACGATCGGTACGGCCTGGCTGGGGACACCTGATGAAACACCGCCCAAGGTATCGTCAAAAAAAGCCATTAAGCCCGCGGAGAAAACCCGGCCCCTGTCGGCATATAATGCCATTGCAAAACGGAATCTATTCAATACCAATTCGGATACTGTGGCACCGGCTAAAGCCATTAATGTCGACAACCTGAAAGAGACCGATCTGAAATTAAAACTATGGGGGACCGTCGCCAGCGGGGAGCGTCGGGCGTACGCTGTAATCGAGGATACCAAAACCAGGGAGCAGAGCCTGTATCGCACGGGGGATTCCATCCAGAATGCAACCTTAAAAATGATCTTAAGGCAAAAGGTGGTGCTGATCGTCAACGGCCAGGATGAGATTCTGGGAATGGAAGAGCCCGGAACCGCTAAAAGAGGCGGCTCGAGTCCACGTGTTGCCAGGCAGGATGCCTCACCGCCGAAAATGCCCGTATCCTCCTATCCGCGGCAGCTGACACTCAAAAGCGATCAGATAGAGAGCGCCCTGGAAAATGTGGATCAACTCATGGAACAGGCCCGCATAAGACCCCATATTGAAGAGGGCCGGCCGGCCGGGATATCCATTACCGGGATCAAACCCAACACGGTTTTTAGAAAAATGCGGCTGCGCAATGGCGACATTATCACTGGCGTCAACGGTGCCCCGATTGAATCGGTGGAAGATGCGATGAAGGTCTTTGGTGACCTGTCATCGTCTCCAGAGATTCAGCTGGAAATAAAGCGCCGCGGCCGCAAACGGACGTTGAATTATAAAATTGAATAAAACTAACGGTCAAAAAAATGAACCTAAATGTTAAAAGCAATATAATGCGAACGATCGCAACATGGGCGATCGTTGCAATTGTGCCCTTCTTATGGATCGCTGCCGGTACCGCTCAGGAAGCCAGGCCCGCTGATGCGCCGGGATCGGAGCAGTTTGTCTCAATCGATTTTAACAATGTGGATATCAATGTTTTTATCAAGTTTATGAGCGAACTGACCGGGACCAATTTTATCGTTGATCAGCGCGTCAAAGGCCGGGTGACGATCATATCGCCCTCGAAGATATCGATCAAAGAAGCGTACCAGGTGTTCCAATCGGTTCTGGAAGTTCATGGCTATACCACGCTCCAATCAGGAGAGGTCGTCAAAATTGTGCCCTCCCCCGACGCCCGTTCGAAAAACATTGAAACCCGTCTGAAGGAAGAGGCGACCTCTCCCGAGGATCGGGTGGTCACGCAATTGATACCGTTAAAATATGCAGATCCGGTTGAAATCAAGCGGCTGTTTACCCCCATGGTGTCTAAAAGCAGCGTTATCCTGGCTTATCAGCCAACTCAGATGATGATTATCACCGATATTTTGTCGAATATCCAACGCTTGCTCAAAATCCTCAAAAAAATCGACGTGCCCGGCATCGGTCAGCAAATTTCGGTGATTCCCGTGGCGTATGCCGATGCCTCCAAGATGGTTGGCCTGCTGAGCTCTGTTTTTAAGCCAACGCGCAAACGAACCAAAGGCGTTCAGGATATCGGCGTTACCATGGTGGCGGATGAGCGTACCAATGTCATTGTTCTGCTGGCCAATAAACTCGACACGCTGCGCATCAAGCAGCTGATAGGCATGATTGACAAGGAAACCCCCCGTGGTAAGGGCAAAATCCATGTTTATTATTGTGAACATGCCAACGCTGAGGACCTGGCCAAAGTGCTGCAGGAGGTGCCCACCCAGCAGTCGGGTGGGGCTGCCTCGGGCAAAGGTAAGGCGCCCACTCCGCTGGTCACCGGCAAGGTGAGGATATCGGCTGACAAATCCACCAACAGCCTGATTATCGTGGCCGACCAGGAAGATTACCTTGTCCTGGCCGATGTGATCAAAAAACTGGATATTCCGCGCTCCATGGTCTTTATCGAATCGTTGATTATGGAGGTGAGTTTAGACACCAGCCTGGATATCGGCATTGATTGGCAGGCGTTTGGGGACGTCAGGGATGGGAACGTCGGTGCCACCTTTGGCGACAACATCCAGCCGGGTTTCGATTCGGGCACCGGAGACATTTTAAATCCTTTTCGATCAGCCGGATTGGCGGTTGGCCTGATCAGCGGCTCAACCGAAATTGCCGGGATAACGGTCTCCAACATCGCGGCAATTATAAAGGCCGTTAAAACCGATGATGAATTCCGCATCTTATCCACTCCCCAGATTTTGACCACCGACAATGAAGAAGCCCGCATAACAGTGGGTGAAAACCGGCCCTTTCAGACGCGTTCGACCACCGATCCGTCGGGCGGCACGTTTGAATCTTTTGAATACCGGGATGTGGGTAAAATTTTGAAAATTACACCCAGTGTAACCGAAGGCCGCCTGGTGCGCATGAAAATTTCACTGGAAGTCACCGATGTTGACCTGATCTCGACGCTGACCACCGCCTCAACCCTTCCGGTCACCAACAAGCGTACGATCGATACCACTGTCATCGTCAGAGACAGCCAAACGGTTGTCATCGGCGGTCTGATAGATGATTCAACTGAGCGCAGGGACACCAAAGTTCCGGTCCTGGGCGACATGCCGGTACTGGGGTGGCTGTTTCGCAAACGAACGGAAACGAATCAAAGACAAAATCTCTATATTTTTCTGACGCCGCGGGTCATTAAGAGCCCGGCGGAAGCCCAGCAAATTTTTAAATCCAGAAAGGAACAGATGGGCGCCATCGAAGGCGGCGGCATAAAAATGTATGAACAAAAGGAACAGGCACCCAAAATAATCGAATAAGGTGTCAAAATGTCTAACATTGGAGTAATGGAGTGTTGGAGTTGTGTAGTAGTGGAAGCTTGAGACTTAAGATCGCCTGAAATTTAGCTTAAGATAGGATATACGATAAACAGAACTTATGATTGCCCGTTTAACCGACATACTCAAGGACAAATTCGGTCTCGATGAAGAGCACCTATCTGAAGCCCGGCGCCTGCATACCGAATCCGGCGATAATCTTGGTCAGATTTTAATCGATCAGAAAAATTTATCAGAAGGCCAGTTGCTGGAGGCGCTCAGTATTCAATACGGCATGCCCTTTTGGTCCCGTTTGCCTTTCGAGAGCACCGAATCGGATTTCACCGATAAAGTCTCGATCCAGTTTTTAAAGAATTATCACCTGGTCCCGCTGGAATACTCCGAAGCCATCTCTGCTAAAGATTGTGGCCTGAAACCCCACAATGATTCTAAAAACGAAGCAATTCAATTCCAGCCGGGCTGCGTAATTGCCATCAATGATCCGCTCAATTTTCAACCGCTGGATGATCTTGTCAAAACCATCGGGATCACCGATTATCGGGTTGTCCTGTCCACCCGCGAAGCAATCCTGGCGGCCATCAATTTACAATATGATTTGCGCCGGGATTCTGCCGAGCAGCTGGTGCAGGACATGGAGGAAAACGGCAGTAATATTATCAGCGAAATAGAAGAAACTGCTGATTTACTGGATGACACCAGCGATGCACCCATCATAAAATTGGTCAATCACATCATCTCACAGTCCATAAAGGCCCGGGCCAGCGATATTCATTTTGAACCCTACCAGACAAGCTTCACGGTCCGCTATCGGGTCGACGGGATTCTGTATGATCTGCTGACGCCGCCCAGATGGATTCAACCGGCTTTAATCTCTCGGGTTAAAGTCATGGCAAAAATGAACATTGCTGAAAAGCGATTGCCCCAGGACGGGCGCTTTGAGGTCAAGATCGGCGATCAGGATATCGATGTTCGGGTATCCACCATCCCGACTGCTTTCGGTGAGCGGCTGGTTTTAAGGCTGCTCAATAAATCCGGATCTTTGCTCGAACTGGAAGATCTGGGCCTTGAGCCGGGGCGCCTGAAGTTATTAAAGCGGCTGATATCGACTCCCAACGGCATTATTCTGAACACCGGCCCAACCGGTAGCGGTAAAACCACAACGCTGTATGCGATTTTGTCATCTATCAACCAGCCCAATATCAATATCATTACGATCGAGGACCCCATTGAATATCAGATCAAAGGCATCAGCCAGATACAGGTCAACCCCAAAATCGAGCTGACGTTTGCGCGCGGCCTCAGATCAATCGTGCGCCAGGACCCGGATGTGATCCTGGTCGGTGAAATCCGGGATAAAGAAACCGCCGAGATAGCGGTTCAATCGGCTCTGACCGGGCATCTGGTGTTTTCAACCCTTCACACCAACGATTCCGCCAGTTCCATTACCCGACTGGTGGACATGGGGGTCGAGCCGTTTTTGATTTCATCGTCTATCCTGGCGGTGGTCGCCCAGCGTCTGGTGCGGGTGCTATGTGAAGACTGTCGTCGCGTCTATGAGCCCAACCCGATTTATTTGAAAAGCATCGGTTTTTCGCCGGAGCTTTTCAGCGAATACACAGTTTACAAAGCACAGGGCTGTGAAAATTGTTTTAGTACCGGTTACAGAGGGCGGCTGGGCATATTTGAGATCATGGTTTTAAGCGAGCGTTTAAAAGGCCTGGTTCTGAAGACCTTTGATTCAAACCGCATTAAAAGTGAAGCCGTGCGGCAAAAAATGAGAACCCTGCGCCAGGACGGCATGGCAAAGGTGTTGAAAGGGTTGACCACGGTCGAGGAAGTACTGCGCGTCACCCAAAAGTAAAAGTTTCCAGCCCAAAATGGTTATTTTTCCGCTGGGCTGCGTTCTCCGCAGTTTTACTTCCTCGACGTACTACAAATACGCCTCCTTGTAAAACCTTGTGCGGCCTTGCCCA
>CAZJHF010000006.1:25214-27736 GCA_964545505.1 uncultured Desulfobacterales bacterium
AGTAGCCGATTCATTCAACTTATGCCTGCCGCGCCGTCCTGTCCGGCGAAGTTTTAACGAAGACGGAAGCTCGTCGGAGCGATGGCGGGTCCTCTGCTACTTCAGATTCCTGACCGGCAGCGCGCGGTAGCCGCGCTTGTGCGCTTTGCGTACCGTGTAATGATACACATTATCAAAATTGAAAATCCGCGCGGTGGGGGCAATCGGGTCGGTTTCGGAGGTCCACACCCAGCCGCAACTCAATTTAATCTCGGGCACTGTGTTTACCCACTGGCCACATTCGGTTTCATATCCTTTGGCGCTTTTATCCTCAACCAGCAGGCTTTGCAGTTCAGCCAAAGTCGGCATGCGCCAGTTTTCGTATCGCTTTGTAATCGTATCGGGAAAAGTAAATCGCACCCATTTGTCGGCCTGTATCCAGTTGATATCACCCAGATTGTCCGTTTTCGACCACATCAGATTCTGTTTTCGGTCTGTAACGGTTCCGTCGTCATTATCGACAAACCGATCACCGGCCAGTACCGGGGCCCAGCCGATCAAGAGCCCGGCGGCCAGGATAACGAGCGTTGTAAAAAGGTACCTGAACATCTTGCCCTCCTTCCAGGGTGATGACCCCCAGTTACGATAATTGGATTTGTTTCTTCAGACGTTCAGCAACGTGTTCATCTCGATAGGATAGTATTGGAATCGGGGAACGGCGGAATACTTTTTCTGCAACAGATCCGATCAGGGCATATTCAAGATCCGAGCGGCTCTTAATACCCATAATAATAAAATCGACATCTTCTTTAAGAGCCACTTTTAATATCTCCTCGCCGGGATTGCCGACTTTAATGACCATGCGGATTTTTTCAGGTGGATGACCGATCTTTTTTAATACCTTATCAAATTCCTGTTGCCGCTCGGCTTTGACGCCGGCCACGTAATTCTCGCCGTCGACCTCATACCCCATATCTGCAATGGTTGCCACGGCATCGACATCACGCGTATTGATGATGCTGGCACAGATTAACTCGGCACCCATGGCAGCGGCAATATCGGTCGCATATGTCAGCAAGCCTTTGGTATAACGGTTCATTCCAACCGCCACCATAATCTTTTTTTCAGCACCCATAATCATTTCCTTTTAGTTTGCTGATCCATTTGCTTAAGTTTTAACCACAGAGCGCACGGAGATCACAGAGATGAAATTGAGAACAATAAAGATTAATAAAAAATATTTCCCTCTCTGCGTGCTCTGTGGTCCCACGCCCGCCATCGCGAGACGCTCAGGCGAGGCGGACGGGTCTGTGGTAAATTTCCCATATCAGTCGCTCTTCTTTATGCTGGGACCGGTTCGGCAACCGGTTTGGGTGTGCGCGGCCTTTGCATCAGATACAACAGGCCGTAGACCGCCAAACCGATCAGATAGGTCCAATAGCGCTGGTCGTGCGGTAATCCAATCCAGCTGGCAATTAAATCCGGACGCATCAAATTTAAGGTCACGAACAAAAACAGCGGTATTTCATAAAAGCGGTTCTTGGCCACAAACCATCCCTGGGTTGCCGATGCAAAAGCGAAGTTGCCGACACAGGCCATGAAAAAGATCAGCAGCCCCTGGGGCCAGTTGCTGATATTATGCAGGATCAGGTCGGAGTTAAAAATGAACATAAACGGTAGGATGGCGGTGCGAATATCATACATGAATCCCTGCAGTCCGGTCGGAATCGGCGGTGATTTGGCAATTGCCGCAGCCGCATAGGCCGCCAAACCCACCGGTGGCGTATCATCGGCCAGAATACCGAAGTAAAAGCAGAACAGATGGGCTGCCATCAGCGGCACGATAAACCCTTGCATCCCGCCGATGGTGACAATTGCCGGAGCGGTCAGAGAGGCCATGACGATATAGGTGGCGGTGGTCGGCAAGCCCATTCCGATGATCAGACTGGCCACAGCGGTAATCACCAGCATCAGAAAAATGTTACCGCCTGAAAGCGTGTCGATGATCTGGGTGATCAACTGACCCAGGCCCAGGGCGACGACACCGACGATAATTCCGGCGGCAGCCGTGGCCAGCGCCACCGACACCATGTTGCGCCCGCCGGCCGCCAGGGCTGCGAATATGTCGTAAACGCTCTTTTTAAAGGCCGGTCCCAGCGGTTCCTTCTTCAAGTATGCCTTTACCGGATTCTGCAAAAACATGACCAAAGCCATGGCCCAGATCGCATGAAAGGCGGCCAGTTCCGGAGAGTGTCGTACAACGATCAACTCATACAAAAGCAGAAAAAGCGGTATGAGAAAATGGGCGCCACTCAATAACGTTTTAAAAAAAGACGGCAGCTCGGCCCGCGCCATGCCCCTGAGTCCCAATTTGGAGGCTTCAATGTGGGTAATGAAAAACAGGGCTGCATATGATGCAAAAGCCGGAATGGCAGCAGCCTTGATCACATCGATGTAAGGGACATTCACGTATTCGGCAATAATAAAAGCCGCCGCACCCATAATCGGCGGCGCCAGCTGGCCGTCGGTGCTGGCCGCCACCT
>CAZJHF010000007.1:0-6084 GCA_964545505.1 uncultured Desulfobacterales bacterium
AGAGCACTGGCTGAATTTCAGATAGAGGGGATTAAAACCACCATACCCTTTCATCAGCAGGTGTTCGAGGATGCGGATTTCATCAGTGGCGACATTGACACCCATTTCCTGGAAAAATGGACTGAGCCCGGCTGATCCGATGCGGATTAAGTCTGTTTCTGTATAAATGAAATGGCTTCCAGCATACGGCCCACCAGATGGGCGTGATATTGTTCACCCAGCTTCTGGGACGCTTGGGTAGAGACCCCTGAGGTTCCACCGGATTTCTTCGCCAATCGTTGCATTTCAGCCGGACTGCTGGGGACATAGCAAAGCGTATCACCGGCATAGCGCGGATCAACGTGATATATGGGATCATGCTGGTGGGGATTATCCTGCGCTTTTTCCATCTTGACCAGATCCGGATAGCAATACCACATATGGGACCCTTCGATTTCTTCGGCATGGCCCACCTCTCCCCATTGCATATCAACGGTGAACTCTTTGGACATATAGGCCGGATCGAAGATAATCACTTTGACACCCAACTCCCTTTTGGCTCTTTCAGCCGCAATTTGCATCCAGGCCACATTGACGATCCGATGCCCGTTGAGCAGAATAAATTTATCGAAATCATGGCTGGACAGGGATTTGAGCATGTCAAAGGCCACCTCGATGAGCACCTCGGCGCGGATGGTAATGGTACCGGGCAAAACCAGATGATGAGGGCTCCAACCGAACCATAATGGTGGCGCCACCAGGATGCCGGCTTTAATGGCCGCCGCTTCAGCAATTGCATTGGCCACCATAGTATCGGTGCCCACCGGTAAATGGGGTCCGTGCTGTTCGGTGCTGCCGATGGGCAGAATAATGGTTCCATTGCTTTCAATGGCCTTTTGTTTAACATCTTCCCATGTGAGGTTCTGCAACCAAACGTCTTTTTCCACTTTCATTCTCCTTTTTAAAAATTAACTGTCGCTCTGCGCTTCATCTTTAAAGAGTCTGCAAGAATTGTCAAGCACTCTTGCTGAGAGACAAAAATCGGACAGATTCGTAAACGCCAGAGTGAAAAAGTAATGGTGAAACGATCCTTGATGCTTTTTTTTACGATGACATGCTGGACGATAACCACAGAAAGCATTCATGATTTTGGCGCTTTAGCCGATATTCTATTTAAATTCAGGCTCATATTGAGCATGGGACATCAGGTAGAGGTATGAGGCGAATCCGTACGGACATATTGCCTGTCGCAAGGGCCATTTTTATCCTGCTGGCTTGGGGTGCAGGGTCATTTGCGGGTGAAACGCCGGTTTTGGCCGCGAGGGAACAACAGATTGATGGGGGTCCTGCCGTTATGCGAGACGCCCGCAGCGTTGAGCGCATGGAAAATATTGACCCCCGGCAGCTAAAAAGCGCTATCCAGCGATCGGCGCGTTATTTAGGTCAGGCTTGCGATACGAACGGCAAATTTGTGTATCGCATCAATCTTGCCCCGCAGGTTAAGGTTAAACCGCGATACAATATTTTGCGACATGCCGGCAGCATTTATGCAATGGCGATGTATCTTGATCAGTATCCGGATAAAAGGGTCCAGGCGGCAATGATCCGCGCCGGCCGATTTTTAAAGAACACGGCTATGGGCCCTGTCCCCGACCGGCCCGATTTGCTGGCCGTCTGGTCTGAGCCGCAGCTGACCTTAAGCTCGCAGGCGCGGCAGGCCAAGCTGGGCGCTACCGGTTTGGGGCTGATCGCTTTGATCAGTATCGAAAAAAAAGCACCCGGGGAAACATCGGTCGCACATCTGCGGAAACTGGGACGCTTTTTGTGCTATATGCAGAAAACAAACGGCAGCTTTTATAGCAAATATATTCCGGCCGAGGGCGGCCGCTGGGAAAAATGGAGCTCACTTTATTATCCGGGCGAAGCCGCCCTGGGATTGCTGATGCTCTATGAACTTGACCCTTCGCCGCTCTGGCTCAAGGCGGCTGTCAACGCCTTAACGTATTTGGCGCGCAAGCGGGCCTATAAAACTGAAGTTGAGGCCGATCACTGGGCGCTTCTGGCAACGGCAAGATTATGGTCGATAGCTGACAGCAACGCGCAGCTGATGCAGCGCGAAACCATCCTGAATCATGCCATTCAAATTAGCAACAGCATCTTAAAGCAGGCCGAGCGGTCGACCGCAAATTCAAGCACACAGGGTTGTTTCACCGGCGATGGCCGCACCACTCCGACGGCGACTCGCATGGAGGGGCTGCTCGCAGTGCTGTCATTTCTGCCGCCCGAACACAGCAAATTGCGCGACCGCATCACCGAAAGTGCTAACCGAGGAATGCATTTTCTGATGCGCACACAGATTTTGGAGGGAAAATATAGCGGCGCGATTCCCAGGGCAGTTCACTCCTTGCCGGAAAACCATCCCGCTTTTAGCCCATCGTTTAACCGACGCGTTACCGAAGTGCGGATCGACTACGTACAGCACACCCTCAGTGCCATGATTCAGTATCAGCGCACGTTTCTGCGGTGAACCACGTCATGCGACCCTTTTATCGGGCATGCGGCTTTCTAAAACTCAATAAGCGATATCAGCCATTATTTTTGGAAACAGATGACGGGGTGGCTTGGTCAGTATCCTGAAGTTGCGGTTTCAGATGGACATCACGCTGCGGAAAGGGAATCTCAATGTCGGCAGCAGCAAATTGCTTGTATATCTGATGGTTGAGTTCATGCACCATCCGGCCACGGTCTTCGGGCCGGCGCGCCCAGCACAACAACTCGAAATCAAGGGCTGAATCGCCAAACTGCCGGAACCGGACGCGTGGATCGGGCACAAAAGCCACCATTTTATTATCGCGCGCAATGGTCAGCAGCACTTCCTCCACCCGG
The DNA here is from genome assembly GCA_964545505.1 of uncultured Desulfobacterales bacterium. Classification (GTDB taxonomy): domain Bacteria; phylum Desulfobacterota; class Desulfobacteria; order Desulfobacterales; family JAHEIW01; genus JAHEIW01. The sequence goes on from CAZJHF010000007.1 coordinate 2,866, forward strand.
TCGATATCAGAGCCATAAGCAACACCGATCTTGATGCGCACCCTGAAACGGCTGCGCGGGGCGCTTTGATTGATCACCTTGGTGTTGGTCATCAGGGAATTGGGAATCGATATCAGCACATCATCACGGGTGATGATGCGTGTGCTGCGCAAACCCACGTCAACGACCCGCCCGCGCTCGCCGGAATCCAGCACAATGTAATCACCGGATTTAAACGGTCGATCCATAAAAATACTGATGCCGCCGAAAAAATTGGCCAGCGTTTCCCGGGCGGCCAGGGCAACACCCAGTCCGACGATACCGGCCGAGGCAAACACCGCCGTAAACGACATCCCCAGATAATCGCTGGTATTCCACAGCAGCACGAAGAGTAGCACCAGAGTGACCAGACGGGTAATGAGGCGTACCAGATTGGCATCGATGGTTCTGGCAAAGGCACGCTTGGAAGTGATAATAAATTCGGCGATCCCGTTGCCGATGACAATAATGGCCCAGCCGCTGGCGACAAATAAGAGAACCCGCAGACCAATTTTGACAACTGTCAGCACATCTCCGGTGATATTGATCTGTTCGTCCACAAAATGATCCGTCATCAGCACGAGCAGCATCCAAACGATGGGAAAAGCCAGCCTGCGCCAGGACCATCTGGAAACCGTCGGCTCGGCATCGGATTTCTCGGTATCGTCGGGTTTGTGCCGCGTCCATTGAAATATCAATACGATCAGCGCTCCCGCAATCAATAAGGTCAACACCAGCCCGATCCACTGCCATATCGCCTGGTCGGAGATGCCAAATTTCATCCATTCGGGCAATTTGCGGATCCAGTGCTGGGGAATCATCGGGCCGGGTCCGTAAATATAGTCCGCATAGGCGTCCACCGAGGCACCGGATTTATAGGGCAGATGATCCACCTGCTCGTAATACTCGCGCAAGGCGGTCAGGGTACCGGCGCTGAAGAGAAATTCACCCTGACGGGGCCCTTCTTTCAGCAGGACGATCTTTATCGCAGTATTCGGCACCGTCCATTGGGTCAGGCCCTGAGATTCGACCGTTGATACATCGGGTATCTCCGCAAAAGGCGGCAATTCTATGCGGTCAAATACCTCCTTTAGAAGCAGGGCCGATTCATCGCTCACATCCTGGACCAGGTTGGGCGCGATGTCACTCAGATCAAAACACTTGGCCGCCCGGTTCAGATAAACATAGACTTCCTCATTTTTAAAACCCAGGCTGAGGCTTTTTTGATAAGCGCGCTGCATGCTGTCCATGAAAATCTTCATGGTCGACTGCGGGCTGCGGGTATCGGGCGGCTTGAGCGGCGTGGGATCTTCGATCGCATCAACAGGCCTCCCGCAGAAAAGCAGCAGCGCAATAAAGGCGAGAATGATTTTTAAGCGGTATGGTTTCATGATTTGCGGCACATAGGATCTGTAAAAGCAAGAAAATCTTAACAAAAAAAAACCGGAAACGAAATACTTTGTTGATAATCCTAAAAAAGGAGTCGGTCGAGCAGAATCAGAAAAGGGGATGGGCACTTGCCCGTCCCCTTTTTAACCTGGGAGAGTAAAATCTTAACGTTTTGAAAATTGAAAGCGTGCCCGGGCACCCTTCTGGCCATATTTCTTTCTTTCTTTGACGCGCGGATCGCGTTTGACAAAACCGGCTTTTTTAAGCGGTGTTCTCAATTCAGCGTCTGTTAATATGAGCGCTTTGGTAATGCCGTGACGCACGGCCCCGGCCTGACCGGCAATGCCGCCGCCTTTTACGCTGACATTTACATCAAAGGAGCCGAACGTATTGGTCAGTTTAAAGGGTTCCTGCAAATCGATTCGCAGTGTTTCGAGTGGAAAGTAGTCCTCCAGCGGACGTCTGTTGATGATAATTTTACCGCTTCCGGGGGTCAACCAGGTTTTGGCAATGGCATTTTTGCGTTTGCCGGTTGCGTAATAGGCGTTTTCTTTTGGCATTGTTTTCCTCAACAAATAGATTATCGAATGGGTCCCTTTAGGAAATCGACAGGGATTCGGGCTGCTGGGCCTCATGTGGATGCGCTTCGCCGGCATATACTTTTAATTTTTTAAACAGCTGCCGCCCTAGCTTGTTCTTGGGCAACATGCCTTTGACGGCCGACCGTACCAGCGCTTCCGGCTTTTTTTCCAGAAGATCTTTGGCGGTGATTTCTTTTAAACCACCGATATATCCACTGTGGCGATAATACACTTTTTTATCCATTTTGCGGCCGCTCAGGATGATTTTATCGGCATTGATCACAATCACCCAATCACCGGTATCCACATGGGGTGTAAAATGCGGATTGTGTTTACCGCGTAATCGCTGGGCCACCTGAGTCGCAAGCCGGCCCAGCACTGCTCCGTTGGCATCAACGACATACCACTTTTGCGGGTTGTCTGAACGTTTGGCACTGATTGTATATTTTTTCACGGATATGCGCTCCTCAACTTAAGTAATCGGCAAAACTAAGCAAAATAGTGCGTATTGTCAAGGAAAAAATAAAGTTGGCCCTTTACAAACTGGATCTATCCATTTTATGATTCGAGCGTCGCCATGAGTCCAAAAATGAATCTGAAACACCATAATAAGGATCACCCAAAATGCAAAAACGTGAAGTAGAGGTTAAATTTTTCATGGATGATATTGACCGCATGCAGCGCCGCATAGCGGGTCTGGGAGCTGAACCGCAGGGGCGTGTTTTCGAAAACAACATCCGCTATGATGATGACGGCCATAACTTGAGCAGGAAACAATCGCTGTTGCGTCTGCGCCAGGACAATAAAGCGATTTTAACATTTAAATCCAAGCCAGCGGCGACCAGCCGGGATTTTAAAATTTTCAACGAACTGGAAGTCGAAGTCTCTGATTTTAAAACCATGCAAACAATTTTAGCCTGCCTGGGCTTGCAAGCCGTTCAGCGCTACGAGAAATGGCGCGAAACCATGACTCTGGGTTCAACAGCCTTTTTACTGGACACCATGCCGTATGGCACATTTTTGGAGATCGAGGGCCAGGAAAACGATATCCGACATTATGCCGCCCGGCTCAATTTAAAATGGCATCAACGTATTACTCTGAATTATCTTGAAATATTTGATATACTGATCAAAAAACAACACCTCACATTTCAGGATCTTACCTTTGAGAACTTTCAAAACAACGATTTAAATGTGGGCCTTATAATGGATCAGCTGGTTGTTGGCGATG
>CAZJHF010000007.1:6184-27527 GCA_964545505.1 uncultured Desulfobacterales bacterium
CAAAACAACGATTTAAATGTGGGCCTTATAATGGATCAGCTGGTTGTTGGCGATGAATAGGATTAGGTGTCAGGTGTCAGTATTCAGGTGTCAGGATTATGAACCCATAGGCTGCAATTTATCAGGTCCGGAATGATGTCATCTTTTTCTGACACCCGAAACCTGACACCTGAAACCTGCTGCTTCCTGAAACCGCCTACGCGGATGTGCCGCTTCGGCGAAGCGAAGCCCGACACCCCACCCTTGTAACTAAAACACCAGCGGTGCATCCTCCAGCGAATCGAGAATATCATCAACGGGGGTCTCTGGCGCGGCGGGCGTCTTTTGAGGCTGCGCTTGCGGCGGCGTCGGCTGACGGGGTGGCGTTTCAGCAGGCCGCGCTTCGCGGTTTGGGGTATCACCGGCTGGCGGTTTCGGCGCAACAGTCGGCAGGGGCGGCAATGAAATCGCAAAATCCTGCTCTAACAGCAATTTCCCTTTTTCCGTAAACACATAAACCACGGCCGTTTCAAATTGATCAGCATGATTCGGCGCTTTGGCGCTAAAAATCATAGTGAAAAAGCGCCGGATCGAAAAACGTTTGCCGCGCTTTCCGGACGGTTTTTGACCGCTTAATCCTACCGTCGGCATCACCAGCCACTGGTCTTTGCTAAGCTCAGCACCCTTTAACACGACGACCGCATTTCCGGCTGCGCGCTGGTAGCCGCGGCTGGTATTTTTAATTTTGAATTCAGCCTTTATGTTCGGATTGCCGGATTCCCGAAAGACTTTGAAATTTTCAACCGTCACCTGCATGATGGCTTCAGCCTCACGGCTCTGGCCGTCCGCAGACGGGGGTTGAGATCTTGCCGCTGCGGGCGGTTTTTTCTGAGGCTCTGGTGCTGGTTTGGCTCGGGCCGCCTTCTGAGGTTCAGGCTTGACCGGCTCTGCGGCCCCCGGGCTTTCTTTAGGTGCCCGCTTGGCTTCGGATTCAGCCAGCACCAGACGGGCCATTAAAATTTCTTTTTCATGACGCAAGGTTTCAATTTGCTGTTGCGAACGCTGATGCCGATTTTGCAGGTCCGAATATTTTTGCTGGGTTTTTTGATGGCTCCAAAAAAGAACGACCAGTAAAACAAGGGCCAGCAAAAACAATAATCCCACCGCAAAGATAATAGCCTTAAATCGCTTTAATGTGAAGACATTGCCATGGTCGCCGATAAATAGGAGCGTCCAGCGCCGATCCGCTTTGCGACGGCTTGTTTTCTTAAAGGCATGCAGGTTCATGATAAGGTAATACGGACACGATCGCCCCTGCGGGCTTTCAATTGTTTTTGAGCGTTGGCACAATTTAGTGCAATTTCTAAATACCCACGACTTCCGATGAGGGCCAGCGGTTCCTCGGAGGCTGCATCTGTGTATGTTTTCGCCATGCCGCGAATCGTTAGCGACCCGATGGTAATATGGATCTGCCTGGAGGGCTCAGCCTGGCAAAAAGTACGCAGCTGAATCGTGTCAATATTGCTGATCAAATTACCGAAACGATCGATGGATACGATTTTTCCGATTAGCTCGCTCTTTTCCGTAACCTGACACGTTAGATCCTTTAGATATACAATATCCTCGATCTGGCGTCTGCAACCCAATGCATCAATTTTTGTGCCACAGGCCATATGTGCGCCCAGCGCAGCAAATATATCTCGCCCGTGGAAGGTTGTGCTCAACGGCTCAAGAAAATATTCAGATTTATTTACTTCAATTATCGTATCAGATTTTTGATCTCTCAGCAAAAGACTTAATACGCCATTGTCCGGTGCCATAAAAAAATGCTTGCGAAAATGAACCGCTAAAATAGCGCGTTGGCTCCCGACACCCGGATCGACGACCACGATATGGATGGTCCCTTCCGGAAAATAATGATAATAGGCGGGTACCAGATAAGCGGCCTGGGCAATATCCTGTGGTTCGAGCTGATGCGAGATATCAACAATCGAAACCGAGGGGCAAATGGAAAGCATAACACCTTTCATCACCCCAACGTATTCATCAGCGATGCCGAAATCCGTTAATAGCGTAATCACAGACATAGGAAATGTTACATGTTTGGTGTTGCGGGTTGCGGGTTAAATTTGAATCGTATCGATTTTAAACCAACTGCTCGAAACCCGAAACGCGTGGTTCGACAGGCCGTTCGACAGGCTCACGGTCATGAGCAAGGTCGAAGGACTCACGGTCCTGAGCGAGGTCGAAGGGCAATCCGCAACTTTTTGAACGGCTAAGATTAAGAAAAGAGCTTGCCCTGAATTCGAAATCCCAGATGCCTATAGGCTGCTTCGGTTGCTTTTCTGCCCGAGGAGGTCCTCAGCACAAAACCGATCTTGAGCAGATAGGGTTCGACAATATCCACCAGCGTATCGGATTCTTCCTGCAACGTAGCGGCAATGGCCTCAATTCCGACCGGACCCCCGGTATAAAATTCAATAATTGTTTTTAAATAACGGCGATCAAGGTCCGTCAGGCCTTTTTTGTCAACCCCTTCCAATTCTAATGCACCCTCGACCGTTGCTTGCGTGATGACACCGTCGGCCCTGACCTGGCTGAAGTCCCGCACCCGTTTGAGCAGTCGGTTCACGATCCGGGGGGTCCCTCTGGAGCGTTTAGCCAATTCCTCAGCACCGGCGGTATCGATTTTGACATTCAGCAATTCGGCTGAGCGCATGGCGATTTGTACAAGATCATCAAAGTTATAGAAATCAAGACTGCGAAAAATGACAAAGCGATCCCGCAGTGGTGCCGAAAGAAGTCCCACGCGCGTAGTGGCCCCCACTAACGTAAACCGGTTCAGACGATAGCGATGGCTGCGCGCATGAACGCCTTTGTCGAAAATAAAGTCAATGGCAAAGTCCTCCATGGCCGGATACATAAATTCCTCAACCGCTTTGGGGGTCCGATGGATTTCATCAATAAACAATATATCACCCGCTTCAAGATGGGTGAGAATACCGACCAGATCGCCGCCTTTTTCAAGCGCCGGGCCGGAGGTTACCGTGAGGTTGCCTTGCATTTCATTGGCAATAATATGTGCTAACGTTGTTTTACCGAGCCCCGGTGGCCCATGAAACAATACGTGATCCATGGGTTCATTACGCTGGGTGGCTGCCTGGATAGCGATTTTCAATGTTTCGACAATTTCTTCCTGGCCGACATAATCTGAGAGCCGCTCCGGTCGCAGCGAAAGGATATCAGGCAAGTCATCCTCGGGTAAGGCAACACCGGAAATGAACTCTTGATTTTCGGAAGAATATTTAATGACATCATCAGACATGTGTTGCTCCAAACAAGGATGTTATTTGTTAATGGTCCTCATTGGAAAAAGCGAAAGGATGCATTTATCCAGCCATCATAGGCCACACGCGTTATATCTGATCCGGTCATCGTTACGGAAGACCGGGGCTTTTGGGCTACTATGACAGACATGTTCGCACATGACAAATGCCTCATAACGAATAACCCATAACCGTCAGATTTTTTCGCCGCGGTAAATTTCATTCAACAGCGCCTCGGGCGAAGTCATCGCCGGTTTGCGCTTAAGAGCATCGGCAATCATCCGCTTGGCATTAGAAGTCTTATGGCCAAGCTGTTTCACAAGGACTTCAAAAACCTGCTCGGAAAAATTTTCCTCTCCAGCCGGTTCTGGTTTTTCCGCTTTGCGAATCAGAGCAAATTTGCCCATCTTGCCTTCAAGGGTGGCTATGATCTTCTGGGCCGTGCGGGTACCAATGCCTTTGAGCCGGGTGAGTCTTTGAATGTCGCGGGTTTCGATTGCACCGGCGACTTCGCTGACCGGTACGCTCAGGGCTTTGACCGCTTTCAGCGGCCCGATATCTTCTACCGAAATAAAAGACTGGAAAAATTCTTTTTCAGCTTCCAGATTAAATCCGATTAATATCGGTTTGGGTTGCCGTTCGGTCTGTTGATAAAAAACATAAAGCGCAATTTCGTCACCGGCTTTTTGGTGTTTCACCGTTTCCATTACAAAGGCCGGAAGCAATATTTCATAACCGACCTGGTTGGCCAGCACCAGGACGCGTTCATCTTCCTTTTTTAGAATTTTACCTTCGATGTAGCCGATCATGTTGTCGCTTCGCTCCAACAATTGTTTCATGCCAAGTAATTAATATAGACTCCCATGTGATTTTCGAAACCACAGGACTACTTGACAGCACCAAAACCATCCTGATAGCGGTACAAGCCGATAAGCGCCAATCCTGTTGCATCGGATGCATGCACTGGCTTGATGCGTACCTTATGATTGAGGCACTGCCGCACAGCCTTTTCAAATTGAGCTTTGCTTGCGCTACCATTGCCTGTCAAAATTTGTTTGGCCTCTCTGACCGACACTTCAAGGGCGGGCACGGCTGCATGAAATCCCGCCAACTGGACCACACCGGTCACCTTTCCCAAAATGATGCCCGATTTTGGATAGCGCTGCAATGAAAAAACATCTTCGATGACCATCAAATCCGGATTTTCGCTTTTCAGCAATTGGTAAAGCTTGGAGAAGATTTTATCGAGACGGCCGGGTAAAGGAGTGGATTTGGCAGTATGAATACAGCCAAAAGAATAGCTATCGATTTTTAAACCCAACCCGCTGACAATTCCGATCCCTGTGGCCGACAGGCCGGGATCTATGCCAATGATCTTAATCATTCTGGCGTCTGACTCATTTCAAGGTCTTTAATTTTTCAGCGGCAACCTTGGCTTCATTGGATTTAGGATACTTGCGACCTAATTCCTGTAAAATCAGCTTCGCATTGGCCGTATCGCCGATATTGGAAAATGCCAGCCCCTGTTTTAAAAGCGCCGCTGGCGCTTTGTTGCCTTTGGGATACTTTTCGATCACTTGTTGATATTCCAGAATCGCTTTTTCATACCATTTTTCGCGATAATAAATTTCGCCGATCCAAAACTGAGCATTATCCGCATTTTTTGAATTTGGATAGCGTTTGATAAAATCCTGAAACCGTTTGCGCGCAGCTTCAAAATCGCCCTGGTCAAAAGCTTGTTTGGCGGAACGATAGATTTCATCTTCTGATGATGGTTTTTTAACCGGAGCGGCCGGCGCTGCCGCCGCCGCCCGTTTTTTGCTTGATTCTAAGTTGAGATATTGATCCATGCGATTGAGCCGATCCGAATTTTCCTCAACGCGCTCTGCAATGCTGTTCAGCTTGGCTTCTTTTTTATTTTCTATGTCGGCGGCATTCTGTTGCTGCTGCTTAACCGCAAATTCCATTTCTTCCAGACGACCATTCAAAATACGGATTTCTTCGTTCATCTCCTCAAGAATCGCCCGTAAGCCGGCCGATTGCTTGCGCAACTCCTGGTTGCGTTGCTCCAGGTCGGATTTAAGCTCGACGCCTTGCTTACTCTGCTGGGCGTCGCGCATTTCCATCTCGCTAAGGCGATTATCGATGGTGTTTACATTGGATTGGGTGGCACATCCAAGGAGCGCCATCAGGCCGGTCAAAACAATATAGATACATATCGATCTTTTCATGGGCATTCTTTTCATTGAATTTCGTTTTTGCTTTGGGATTCGGCTGGTTTTAAAAAAAATAACCTGCCGATCGGGCGGGTGTCACCCCTATAAACAGCAAGCGCAGAAGGATCCTTGCGCTTGCTGTTTATCATGAGTTGTTTACCTGCTGGTATCATCACCGGAATCTATCTGCCTGGCAGCAGATACCCATTTGGGGGATACCGATATCACTAGTTTAGGGCAAAATGACCCCGACGGTTTTTCGCCCAGCATTCTTCGGTTTGATCCATGCAAAGCGGGCGTTCTTCACCGTAACTGATCGTCGTCAGACGCGAGGCTGCTATGCCAAGATCCACTAAAAACGCTTTGGCACTATCTGCCCGTCTGTCCCCCAGGGCGAGATTATATTCATTGGTGCCGCGTTCGTCAGCATGCCCTTCAATGGTGACGGTGGCATTGGAATTTTCTCGCAGCCAGGCCCCATGCCGCATCAGCGTATCTTGCGCCATTGGCGTTAAGGTCGATCTGTCAAACTCAAAGTAAATATTGTTTTGTGAGATGTTCCAACCTGCAGGTGGTTTGGCCATGGGTTTCGGGACCGCTTTTTGTTCTGCAGGTGCCGGTGCCGGTGCGGGCGTTTTTGCCTGGGACACCGCTTTCTTTTGGCAGCCAACGGTGATCAGCAACCCGGGAATTACCACCAATAGGGCTATTAACAACCAAGTCTTCTTTTGCATTTTTCTCCTCCTTTCACATTCGAGCATCACTCAATTATTTTGATTATTCATCGACCACTTGGGATTTGTCTGCTCACCGGCCAGTACCAGCAGGCGCCGCTGGTCGGTACCAAAAGCAGTCATAACGTAAATTCGATTCGGTCCTTCCCGATCTGAGCTAAATGCGATTAAGCTGCCATCCGGAGACCAGGTTGGAGATTCATTATCCCTGGGCTCATAGGTGAGTTGCACCGGGTTTTGACCATCTGTTCCGATGGTGAAAATATGATGTCCCCCGTCCATTTGGGAGGTGTAAGCAATTTTATCACCTCGCGGGGACCAACTGGGTTGCGTATTTTTCTGGCCCTCGTAGGTCAGCCTGTTGACTCTGCCGGTAGCCAAGTCTTTGATGTAAATCTGGGCCCTGCCGGAACGGTTGGAAACAAAGGCAATTTTTTTGCCGTCGGGTGACCAGGTCGGGGTTACGTCAATTCCACGACTCTTGGTTAATCTTTTAATAATTTTCCCTGAGCCAGTCAACAGATAAATTTCCTGGTCCCCGGAAAACGAAAGTGTTGCCGCCAGTTCAAATTTTCCCGGCACCCAGGCCGGGGTAATGTTGATACCCTGCTTTGAAACTTTGGATTCCTGGGCTACAGCCAGGTTCCGAATAAACAAATCCGGGTTTCCGGCCTTATACGAGGTAAACGCCAACCATTTGCCATCACTTGACCAGGCCGGAAAAAGCGTAATGGCGTTGTTGGTCGTCAATCGTCCGGGGTTATATCCATCAAAGGCGCTGATGTAGATCTCCTTGTTGCCCGTTCCGTTGGAAACAAATGCAATCTTGCTACCAAAGATCCCCTCACTGCCTGTCAAGTATTTGATGACTTCGGTACAAAACCGGAGAATAATATCTCGCTGGTTTGCCAGTTTGCCGGTATATTTTTTGCCGAGTACGCGACGGGCTTTAAATGTATCAAACAACCGCAGCTCCATGGCAATATTGTCGCCGTCGAGCCTGTAATATCCGGTCACTAATAGTTCTGCGCCGACAACCGTCCAATTTTGGAAATTCAAATCCGTCAGCGTGACCCCGTTTCTTTGCGGGTCAAACAAAAAGGCGCCACGATCTAGTAGTTTGAAGTAGCCTGTAAAATCCAGAGAGTCGGAAAGAAAATCAGCTGCTTTTTGGGAAGATTGCTTCTCTCCGCCAGATCCACTGGCATTTTTAAACTCCGGAACAGCCATCGGGATTTTGCGCAAGAACGGTTTAGTGATGTCGATTACATCGTACTCAGCCACACTCAAGCTCGGTCCCAGTAAGATAACGCTCATAATCAGGATGTAAAGTGTTATTCTTCTTCTCATCTTAGTTCCTTATCGCAGAAGTCATCAACGTCCGTATTCGAGACTCGCTTTATTCTCGTTTTAATCCTTCCGGACCAAATCTCAAACCAATTTTATAGAAAGGACGCACATAGTCATTTGGCAGCGGGGGCAATGGATTTGATTTGACCAGCGCTTTATAGGCCGAATCATCCAAGTACGCGTTACCGGATTTTTTGTCAAACCAAATGTCCTCTATTTCTCCGTTGCGCAGAACCTTTATCGCTAAAATGGCTTCCAGTTCGGTGCTCTCGCCGGCCAGTTGTCGTGAAAAAGCCCAGTTTTTTTGAATCTGGTACTGAATCTCGGCCTGATAAATTAAGATCGACTCCTGGACGCGGGCACCGCCGCTTCCGGATCCGCCTGTCGGGCCGACGGAACCGGTCCCGGCTCGAGAGGATGTGCCGACCGATCCGCCACCGGTTCGAGATTCAGATGCAGCAACTTTACGTTTTAATTCCTCAATCGCTGATGTAACCGAATCGGTTTCGGTTTTCTCGACCTTTTTTTCAATGCGGTCGATGGCCGTGTCAATGAGCTTTGACCGATCGAGGGTTTTTTTCTTCAATGATTTTTTGGGTTTGACCTTTTTGGGCGCCAAAGATACGGCTTCAGGCGGCTTTTTAACAACCGGAACCGGCTTGGGTTCTGGTATTTTAACAGCGGCCTTCTCGGGCGGCTTTTCCACAACGGGTTGCGGTTTGGCAGGTGCGGGTGCCGGCCCGCCGGCCGGTGGGCCCGAGGGCAACGACACGAGGCTGACGTTCACCACCCCGGATCGAAACCGCGGACCCGATCCGAATTCGGGGGAAAAAATCAACCCTCCGATCAGGATCAGGTGGAAAAGAAATGATACACCAAAAGGCCATACGAGTGATTGGGGCTGTGGTTGCCTCCCCCGGTATTGCCTGGTGTACGTGTATTTGGTTGCCTGCATGGCTATTTCGATCTCGACTTTTTGCTTTCTTTATCGAATTTTTCAGGTTCGGTGACCATTCCCAATTTTTCGACACCGGCACCTTTGATCTCCGCCATGACCTGAGCTACAATCCCCCAGGCAATGGTTTTATCGGCTTTGAGAAAGACCTCGCGTTCGGAGCGCCCTTGCAATATGTTTTGCAGCTTTTCCCCGAGGCCGTCGACCGAGACCTTAAAGTCGTTAATAAAAACCTCATTTTGGGTGTTGAGGGTAATGATCAAATGCTCCTTTTCGGATTCCAGCGGCTCGGCGGTGGCTTCCGGCAATGCGACATCCATACCCTGCATCATCATCGGCGCTGTGACCATAAAGATAATCAGCAACACCAGCATGACATCAACAAACGGCGTGACATTGATGTCGGACATCAATTGACCGCCTTTATCACCGGCTTTCATGATCTTCTCCTTTCTGTCCGCATAATATCACGCTCGATGATATTCAATAAATCCGCCGAGAAGCTATCCATTTCAGATTCGACCACGCGTATTTTGCTCATAAAAAAATTGTATGCGATGACGGCCGGGATTGCCGCGGCCAGACCGGCTGCCGTGGCCACAAGCGCCTCAGAGATACCCGGTGCCACAACAGCAAGATTGGCTGACCCTTTCTGCGCGATACCGACAAAAGAATTCATAATACCCCAGACCGTGCCAAACAGACCGATAAAGGGTGCCGTGTTACCGGTGGTGGCCAAAAATGGCACCATTTGCGTCATGCGTGTCATCTCGGTGGTAATGGCGCGACGCAAGGAGCGTTTGATGTTGTCCGTGCCGGTAAAGCGGGCATCCAGCGACATACTCGGGCTGACGGCCTGTTTGTTCATCGCCGGATCAGGGGGAGCGCTCGGTGCCGCAGATTGACTGCTCTTCTTGAGCTCTACATATCCAATACGGAAAATTCGTGCCTGGGGGCTGCCAGGCAACTGTTTTGCCTTGGCAAAAGCATTCGACAGATCCCGGCTTTTCCAGAAAAATTCACTAAATTCGGCCGATTCTTTGAAGGCCCTTCGGATATATCGATACTTTATCAGAATAATGGCCCAGGACATGATTGAAAAAAACAACAGCAATAGCATGACAAACTGAACCATGGGTCCTGCATTACTGATCATGTGGACGATATCAAGCTGAGCTATACCCATAACCAGTTTTCTCCTTCATCGTTTGGATTAAGAATATGACGGTAAAATGCATTCAGCAGCGGCCAGGTTGAGGTGACCATAATTTGTTGAAATGGTTTTTTTTCGGATAAACACTTTAAAGTACAATGAATATAGGTAAAGTGTCAACAGGTTTGCAAGCCGCCATTGCGGTCAATTTTAGGGTTGCGTTTGAAGCCATCCCTCAATATGGTGTCTGTTGTCTGGTTACAAAAGACAGAAATCAGAAGACAGAAAACAATGCCTAAATCTTTGATCATGAATTCCAACTGTGTTTTCCGTGTTTTCTCTGTTTTCGGTCCTCTGTCCTCTGGTACCAATGATAAGGAGCAACTATGAAAAATATTGCCAATCTACTGTTTGAAGCGAAAATGCTCAAAGAAATTCCACGATCGGGATTTCATTTTCTGGGGTCCGGCAAAGAATCCATCGCGGAACACACCTTCAGCACAACCTTTATCGCTTACGTGCTCGCACAGTTGCAACCTGAGGTCGATGCCCTCAAATTGATCAGCATGTGCCTGATCCACGATTTAGCTGAAGCCAGGACGGGCGATTTGAATTCAGTGCATAAAGTTTACGTTACGGCCGATGAGGCCAAAGCCCTTGAAGACACCACCCGCGGGCTTTCATTTGGCTCTGCTATTACCGGCCTGATTCAGGAATTCAATCAGAACAGCTCTGAGGAAGCCCGGTTGGCCCATGATGCCGATCAAATAGCGCTCATTCTCGAGCTTAAATACCTATCGGATATCGGATATGCACCCCCGGATACGTGGCTGCCGCACGTTATCGACCGCATTCAAACCAAAATCGCCCAAGATGTAACCCGCGCCATTATGGCAACCCATCGCGATGACTGGTGGCTCAATAATGTTATTGACAGCGATTGAAGAAACGATTAAAAAATAGCCTTCTATCATACTTAATTTTGTGTGTAAAAGTATACACTTATGTCCTTAATTGTATACATTGGAGGTTAAATTGAGCTGGCTGATTCAAACCTTTAGCTCGTCTATTGGCAAAAAGCTTTTGATGGCCGTTACCGGGCTGTGTTTCGTCGGTTTTCTAGCTGCCCACCTGGCCGGTAACCTGAGCCTTTACGCGGGAGGTGCGGCCTTCAACGCGTACGCTGAAAAACTTCACTCACTGGGACCGATTCTTGTGGTTTTTGAATTGGGTCTGCTGGCGCTGGCCTTGATTCATGTGATCACCGGCATCACCCTTTTTGTTCAGAACTACAAAGCAAGATCTGTGCCTTATGAAAAAGACAAGGCCGCCGGCGGGCGCACCCTGAGTTCACAGGCGATGCCCTATACCGGCTTTATTATTCTGGGATTTGTTGTTTTTCATTTGATTAATTTCAGTTTCGTGGACAAAAGTGATCGAACGATTTTTGAAATTGTCCGCGCCGCCTTTGCCAACCCGATTTACATGATCATTTATCTGCTGGTGATGATTATTGTCGCCCTGCACGTACGCCATGGTTTTTGGAGTGCATTTCAAACGCTTGGCGTCAATCATCCCAAATACATGCCGGCCCTGATGGTATTGAGCGTTATCGTTGGCTTGATTATCGGATTGGGATTTGGGCTTCTGCCGTTGTATATGTGGACCATCGGTTAGGGTGTTAGGCGCGAAACGTTGATGATTTCTCATTTACCACAAAGGGCACGAAGTTGCACAAAGATAAATACAACAATTTCTTAAGAATTCTTCACTTCGTGGCAAAACTCAAAATCGATGACCATATGCGCTAATGTCAATAAAAAATCAATAATCGCTCGAAGGGAAATGGATAATGCAATTTGATGCGCACATACCGGCAGGGCCGTTGACCGATAAATGGGACCGTCACCGCTTTGAGCTCAAGTTGGTCAGCCCGGCCAATAAACGAAAATTTGAGATCATCGTGGTCGGTACGGGTCTGGCCGGCGCGTCGGCCTCTGCCAGCCTTGCAGAGCTGGGCTATTATGTCAAAACGTTCTGCATCCAGGATTCCCCGCGGCGGGCGCACAGTATTGCGGCCCAGGGCGGAATCAATGCCGCCAAAAACTACACCAATGAAGGCGACAGTATCTGGCGCCTGTTTTATGATACCATAAAGGGCGGTGATTACCGCTCGCGCGAAGCCAATGTCTATCGCCTTGCCCAGCTGAGCAATAACATTATTGATCAATGCGTCGCCCAGGGCGTTCCGTTTGCCAGGGACTACGGTGGTTTGCTGGCCAACCGCTCTTTCGGCGGCTCCCAGGTCTCCCGGACGTTTTATGCGCGCGGGCAAACCGGCCAGCAATTGCTGCTGGGCGCTTACAGCGCCCTGATGCGCCAGGTCGGTGCCGGAATGGTTACCTTAATGCCGCGACGGGAAATGATAGATCTGGTGTTGATAAACGGACAGGCCCGTGGCATTGTTACCCGCAATTTGATCAATGGCGAACTGGAAAGCCACGCCGCCGACGCGGTGGTGCTGTGTACGGGCGGCTACGGCAACGTGTATTATCTGTCCACCAATGCCGAATCTTCCAATGTCGGTGCCGGATTTCGTGCCTATCGCAAGGGGGCCATGTTCGCCAACCCTTGTTTCACCCAGATTCATCCCACCTGTATCCCGCATACCGGTGATCACCAATCCAAACTGACCCTGATGAGCGAAAGTCTGCGCAACGACGGCCGCGTCTGGGTGCCGCACAATTCCGGTGATATCAGGGATCCCCAGGATATCCCCGAAAGCGATCGCGATTATTACCTGGAACAAAAATATCCCAGTTTCGGCAATCTGGTGCCCCGTGATGTTGCTTCACGGGCGGCAAAGGCCCAGTGCGACTCCGGTAAAGGGGTCGGTCTGACTCGCTGTGCGGTGTATCTGGACTTTGCCGATGCCATTCGTCGTGATGGCCGAGAGACGATTGCCAAAAAATACGGCAACCTTTTTGATATGTATGAGCTGATCAGCGACGACTCACCCTATGAAAAACCGATGATGATCTACCCGGCATCGCATTACACCATGGGTGGCTTGTGGGTCGATTACAACCTGATGAGCACCATTCCCGGCTTATTCGTCCTCGGCGAAGCCAATTTTTCAGACCACGGTGCCAACCGTTTGGGGGCCAGCGCGCTGATGCAAGGATTGGCCGACGGTTACTTTATTGTTCCCTATACGATTGGCGGCTACTTCGCCGGCACAACGCTCTCGCCGGCAAGCAGTGATCATGCGGCATTCAAAGACAGCACCCTTGCAGCCCGTGAGCGTATCAACCGGCTGAGGTCCATCAATGGCAAGCGCACCGTCGACAACTTCGCCCGGGAACTGGGTCGGGTCATGTGGGATTATTGCGGCATGTCCCGTGATGAGCAGGGATTGGCCAGGGCCCTGACCCTGATTCAGGAGCTACGTGCCGAATTCTGGGAAAATGTGTTGGTGCCCGGCCTGGACAAAGATTATAACAAGAGCCTTGAAAAAGCCGGGCGTCTGGCGGACAGTCTTGATTTTGCTGAAATCATGATTTACGACGCCTTAAACCGCAGCGAATCATGCGGCGGCCATTTTCGTCAAGAATCACAAACCAAAGAAGGTGAAGCCAAACGCGATGATGAGAATTTTTCTCATGTTTCGATCTGGGAATTTACCGGAAGCGATCAGGAACCCAAATTGCACAAGGAGCCCCTGGTATTTGAAAATGTAGAGTTGAGCCAAAGGAGTTATAAGTGAAAAAACTGCCCAAAACAATTAATCTGACCCTGAAGGTCTGGCGTCAGCAGCAAAATGAAAAAAAAGGGCATTTTGAAAACATTGCCGCCCAAAACATAGCTGTGCATATGTCCTTTATCGAAATGCTCGATTCTGTCAATGAACAGCTGACGCTGGAGGGCAAAGATCCAATTGCATATGACAATGATTGCCGCGAAGGCATATGCGGCACCTGCGGCGCCGTGGTTGACGGCCGAGCCCATGGCCCGCAAAAAGCGACCACTTTATGCCAACTTCACATGCGCCAATTCTCAGACGGAGATACGATTGTGGTGGAACCCTTTCGTGCCCGGGCTTTTAAAGTTGTCAAGGATCTGGTTGTGGACCGCAGTTCGCTGGATAAAATCATAGCCGCTGGCGGTTACATATCCGCCAATACCGGCGGTGCACCGGATGGCAATGCAATCCCCATTGCCCAGGAAATTGCAGAAAAAGCAATGGATGCCGCCGCCTGCATCGGCTGCGGCGCCTGCGTGGCCGCATGCCCCAGTGCCTCGGCGATGCTTTTTGTCAGCGGCAAAGTATCTCAACTGGCCCTGCTGCCCCAGGGCAGACCGGAAGCAGCGCGACGCGCCCTGAACATGGTAAAAACCATGGATACCTGCGGTTTTGGCAATTGCTCCAATCATCGTGAATGTGAAAATGCATGCCCCAAAGAGCTGTCCATCATCAATATCGCACGCTTAAACCGCGAATACCTTAAGGCCAGCTTTTTCTCGGATGCAACCTGACCGACAATTTCAATTTCATCATTGAGGTTAAAGCCATAACCCGGCTAATGCGATTTCGCTGCCGCTGAATGCGAGAAATTGCTGCAATCTGATATCGATTTGCGCTCATGCGGTTATCATAGTCCCAAAACAAAAGGACATTTACCCATTCAGAAGGTGGGCATAATATGACAAATTATGGTGTATCATGGAACAAATAAATACCCTATTTGCCAGGCTTGAAACCCTAATCGGTTTAGAAGCGCCCTATCTGAAGATCGCATTCAAGGTGACTCTAACCCTGATCGCTTTATTAGTGGTGTGGTTTGTCCTGCGACTGATTTTGTCATTTGTTGAAAGGCGAATGAAAAAAATCAATCTGATTGAAATTCAAGAACCGCTCTTTAAAATTTGTCGCAAAGCGCTTTTTTATGCTCTGGTGTTGCTAACCGGAACTTACCTCATCGCTCAATTTGAGCTTCCGTTTGTGCGTAAAATATTTTATGCCTTTTTTATCATCCTGTTTGCCGGGCCGGTTAAAAATTTCCTGGTCGTCACGATCCGCTACTTGCAATCACGAGTGGCCCATAAAACCGATACCCAGATTGATGACATTGCCTTTGCTTTACTGATTAGATTTTCAGACTTTATCATTTATATCGTGGCGATCATTATCGCTCTAGATATGCTCGGGGTGAATGTTGTACCGTTTATTGCCGGCGCAGGGGTGGCTGGCGTGGCCATTGGTTTTGCGGCTAAAGATACGCTTTCAAACCTGATTGCGGGCATTTTGCTGATCATTGACCGACCATTTGAGGTGGGCGATCGTATTGAGGTCTGGAGAGCGCCGGCCGGCAGTTCTACCTGGGGAGATGTGATTGATATCGGCCTGCGGGCCACCAAAATTAAAACCACCGATAACATCGTTATCATTATTCCCAACAATGAAATCATGTTGCGCGATATTATCAATTACACTCACATCTCCGAAAAAATCCGGGTGCGCATTAATATCGGGATTGCTTATGATGCGGATTTATCAAAGGCCAAAAAGCTTATTATGCAGGTAGCCGAAGCAACCGAGTGGTTGGTGGACGAACCCGCGCCCAAGGTGGTCGTGCGAAATTTCGGGGAGTCTTCAGTGGATCTGCAATTGCGGGTATGGATTAAAGATGCCCGCCAGCGAATGAACACCATTTCACATATTACCGACCGGGTCAAAGAAGCATTTGATGCCGGGGGAATTGAAATCCCCTACCCCAAACGCGATATTCACATCATCCAGAAATCGGCTTGAAACGAGAATATAAAGCGCTTCGCTGTGCTTCGGCAAGTATTCGCCTCTGGATGGGTAGAGGATTTCAGTCAGCCGCTAATATCATTTCAACTCTTTTTACGAATTCGGCCAGATCAAATGGTTTATAAATAACGTTGTCAAAACCGAGCCTGGCGATGATATCCAGTTTGCTGTGATCCGGGTAACCCGTGGAAATCAGTACCTTCATACTGGATAGCTCGGGTTCGTTTTTGATAATCCGGCAAACCTCAAGCCCGTCCATTTCCGGCATAAACATGTCCAAAATTAAAAGGTCGGGACGATAAGTGCCCAGCTTGATAGACGCTTCAATGCCGTTGGATGCCTCTTCAATTAAAAACGGTCGGCTTCGATTGAGTGTCAGCGCTTCGGTCAGCATTGCCCGAATGGTATGGTCATCATCAACAATTAGGATTTTAGCGGATTCGCCTTTTAAGACGGTCGGCAGAGCGATCATAAAGGTGGTGCCTTTACCCTGGCGGGTATCAAACGTGATGTCGCCGCCATGGGCCTGCACCAGTCCGTATGTCACCGATAGGCCCAGGCCGGTCCCGCCCTGGGCCTGTTTATCGGTGACAAACGGCAAAAACAGCTTATCGGCAATTTCCGGTGATATGCCACTGCCGTTATCGCTGATGGCAATCAGGATGCGTCCGTCCTTGATTTCAAATCCGGTCCGAATCCGGATCAGGCCGTTGTCATGATCGATTGCTTGAATGGCGTTAATGCAAATATTGAGTATAATTTGCTCAATACTCTGCGGGTTTCCTTCCATTTCCGGCAGGTCTTCATCCAGTTGCAGCTCAATCTTGACACCGGAATTTCGCAAAATGGCCTGAGCCAGGCGCAGGGCATTATTAACCGCGGTGTTGACCTGCAGGCTGATCTTTTCGGCGACATTGGATTGTTTTGAAAAATTTTTCAGATCCGAAACGATCTTGGCCACTCGGTTGGCAGCCATATCCATATCCGCAACCAGCTGCGATAAATTATCTTTCAAAAAGTCATAGGTGAATCCCCCAAATTTCTGGTCCGGATGATCTTTTTTGCGTTCAATCAAAAGCGGTAAAAAATCGGACCAGATTTTTTGAATCAGCGGCAGATTGTACATAATCAGATTAATCGGATTGTTAATTTCATGGGCAACCCCGGCGACCAGAGTACCCAGAGTTTCCATTTTTTGAGCTTGCTGCAGCTGTTGCTGGCTTTCTTTGAGCGCTTTTCTGGCATGCCGATGCTCTGATTCCAATTGTCGCGCCTGTTCGCGCAGTTCCAAAAGTTCCCGGATAAGCTGCTGCCTTGTTTTTTCCTGATCCTTCATGACCCTTCTTTTAGATCAATGGTTGCGCTGCCAGCGCAGCTAAATTTTAACGCACTCAAAGGATATATTCGTTTTCAATGTCAATTGCGCAATCTTTTTGAACTGATCGGTCACATCTGATACGAAAAGCGACAGATTACCGGTTTGACTCAACTGCCGTTCGATATCACGGTGATTTTCCAGAAAATGTTGGATGCCTTCTGCGATGCAGATTGACGAGTCGATGAGTTCAACCCGTTTTCCGATCTTGGCCTGGATGACATTTTTCAGGAGCGGATAATGGGTACAGCCCAGTATCAGAGTGTCAATCTGACGGGTTTTAAGCGGCTGAAGGTATTTTTTAACAATCATCGCCGTTTCACGCTTTTTCAGCCACCCTTCTTCAACCAGAGGGACCAGCAGCGGACAGGCAACAGAGTGAATACGGGCGGTGGGGCGGTTTGCGAGAATTTTTCTTTCATAAATGCCGCTGGAGATGGTTGCGCGGGTGCCGATAATGCCAAAGTTCAGATTTGTCGACGCTTCCACAGCTTGGGTCACTGCAGGCGTAATCACTTCGAAAATTGGAAGCGCAAATTGTTC
This sequence comes from uncultured Desulfobacterales bacterium, assembly GCA_964545505.1. Taxonomy (GTDB): domain Bacteria; phylum Desulfobacterota; class Desulfobacteria; order Desulfobacterales; family JAHEIW01; genus JAHEIW01. Next base: position 23,631 of record CAZJHF010000007.1, read on the forward strand.
GAGAACCTGCGTCGTGGCAACACTGGATGCCGTATTGCAGGCAATCACGATGACCGTGGCTCCCTGACTTAGCAAAAATTTGATATTGTTGATGGTGTAGCCGACCACTGTTTCAGCGCTTTTAGTGCCGTAAGGTGTATGGGCTGTATCACCAAAATAGACAATGTCATATTCTGGGATTTTATCCAGAATTGCCTTGACAACAGTTAGTCCGCCGACACCAGAATCAAATATTCCGATCATAATCAATAGGGTGTTTTGTTCATCACCGGTAACCGAAGAAAAGCGCACCAGAGGATGGTTTGCCCCTTTAGTTCAATTCGGAGTGTTGGCACACTGGCGTAATGCTTGCGGGCTGTAGATTAATTCACAACACGCCCCTCTATCCTTCGTAGCCGAGTTGCTTCGGCGGAGCATACGACGCCATCACGCCGTTGCCCCACGATCGAAGTGCCTGATGACGATCGGCACCCTCCCATTTTCATTTTATTAAACTGCCATTTTCCGTCCGAATGGCAGCGCGAACGCATTTTCGGATTTGATCATCGCTGACATCAACCCGCATACCGAGACAGCCAGCCGCCATGGCATGCCAGTTGCTGGTATCCACCAGGATACTTCCAATAAAAGGCCAGCGCCGGCACATTTGGGGTTTAACCGGATGAATTGTGCATTGCTGGTCCCATAACGCACAGTATCCGTTTTCGGCCTGGGCAATCACGGGTTTGCCCCCTGACATCTGACACACATCGCGCCTAAACCGCTCCGGTCTCATCCCCAGATAGCGAGAAATGCGCTCCATATCTGATTGCGTAAGGTAGGTGCCGCCGTACCCTTTGCAGCAGCCCCCGCAGCGCTGGCAGGAAAACAGATCATCCGGGGTAAGCACCTTAGATATCATGGCGCTGCTCCATGGCTTTTTTCAACGTAACCTGATCCACGTACTTTAAATCACCACCGATCGGCACACCGGATGCAATCCGGGTCACTTTAAGTGTGTACTTATCCAGGCGCTCTTTAATGTAAGCCGCCGTCGCCTCACCTTCCACCGTTGTACTTGTGGCCAGCACCACCTCTTTGATCCGGCCGCGTTCAATTTTTGCAACCAACTCGCCCAGGCGAATATCGTCAGGTCCAATGCCGTTCATTGGAGAAAGCACCCCCGACAATATGTGATAGCGACCGTTGAAAGCGCCTGATTTTTCCATAGCCACCATATCCGCTGGCTGTTCGACGACGCATAAAAGCGCATCATCTCTGGCAGGGTTAGAGCATATCTGGCAGACATCTTGATCACTGAGACCAAAACACATTTTGCACAGGCGGATATTTTCTTTGGCTGCTATGATACTGTCAGAAAGCTTTTGGACTTCAGTACGTGGTGACCGCAGTATGTGCAAGGCCAGTCGCTCGGCGGTTTTTTCGCCGATTCCCGGCAGTTTGGCAATATTTTTGATCAGCTTTAATATCAATGGCGGGTAATGACTCATAGCTTGCGTTCACCTTTTGATCATCTGTGGCTTCCGACTTTCATCCCTTGTTTATTCAGATCATGAATTCAAAGTCAGGTGCAATAGTTGCGGGTTACGGGTTGCGTGTTGGCACAAGGGCATCCCGCAACACGAGCTCCGTTACGCGCAAAGCGTTTTACATAATACCTGGAATATTCAAGCCACCGGTTAACTTGCTCATCTCCGCAGCAACCATTTCCTGGGATTTGGATAAGGCCTCATTTACTGCGGCCAGAATCAGGTCCTGAAGCATCTCCACATCATCTGGATCTACAACCTCTTTTTCGATCTGGATGGATGCCACTTGCTGCCTGCCGTTGGCAATGACCTTCACCATGCCGCCACCGGCGGTCGTTTCCACGGTTTTATCGGCCATTTCTTCCTGCAGCTTCATCATCTGCGATTGAAGCTTCTGGGCCTGTTTCATCATATTGCCCATACCTTTCATTATGTTACCTCCTGTTAAGTCTGGTATTGAAAATCGGTGTTAACGTAATTTGATATCGATGAGTTTACCATCAAAGATTTCGATGGCATCCGCCACCAGCGGATGGCTTAGTGCCTTTTTCTTCTGACGCTGCTCATTTTGGGATTTTTTTTTTGGGCTTTCCGCATCTTGATCCGCGGTGGTGCGGAGCACAACTGTTTTTTCAGCGCCCCAATACGCAGAGCATATTCTGCTTAAAATGGCCTTGTTCTTTTCGCGCTCGAGCATTTTCAATGTAAAGCCGTTATCAAGCACCTCGATTTCGACGGTATCTGCTGACACCCGCTTCAGACGACATTTTGCCAGACTCGCTCCCAGCGGGGGATTTTCTTTGCAAATAATGTCATGCAGTTGCCGCCAGATCGCAGCAAGATCAGACGCGGAATCCGCAGCAGCAGATGGCACTTCAGCTGCAGACTGCTGCTGATCAGTTGGTGCCTCCGGCTGTTGTTCATCGGTTTTTCGCTCGCCGGCGGATATCGTCGGTCCCTGGCCTGGTGGTCGGGCCGGTAGGCGGTCAACCGGCTGGCTATGAATTTCCTGCCTGAGCAAATCCAGTTTATCAATCAGCTCATCAATCGGTAAAGCGGGTTTTATCAGATCCAAGCGTACAAAAGCCATCTCGAGCGCCAGTTTGGTATCGGTGGCCAAACGGATCGACGCTTCCTCCCGAAAAAGATTGTCCAGGATCTGATTCAATAAGCTAACCGAGACGGCGTTCGTTTGGGCTCTCATCTGATTGATTTCACTGTCAGGCAGGTCAACCAGCTTTTCGATATTTCGCCCCATTTTAACGACCAGCAAATTTCGGAAGTGTTCAAGTATATCATCGTATAGTTTCTTGAGATCATGACCACGGTTATAGCAATCATCAAGAATATTTAGAATTGCGCTGACATTACCCTGTAGAATGGTTCCACACAGATCAAAAACAAATTTTCGATCCATGACACCCAATATGTCCAATACCTGCTCATGGCTGGCCTCACCTTCAGAGCATGAAAGGACTTGGTCTAGCAAACTTAACGCATCGCGCATGCTACCGGTGGCTTCGCTCGCAATGAGGACCAGGCTCAGATCTGGTATCTCAAAATGTTCTTGCTGGCAGATGGTTTTCATATGGGCGATGATTGATTTCAGGTTGATGCGTCTGAAATCGTGACGCTGACAGCGGGATAAAATCGTTATCGGGATCTTTTGCGGTTCGGTGGTGGCAAAAATAAACATAACGTGGGCTGGCGGTTCTTCAAGCGTTTTGAGCAGGGCATTGAAGGCCGGCATGCTGAGCATATGAACCTCATCAATAATATAAATTTTATAAGCGCTGTGGGCGGGCATATATTTGATATGGTCGCGCAGCTCTCTGACCTGATCGACGCTGTTATTCGACGCCCCGTCAATTTCAAACACGTCTACCGCATGGCCGGAGGTAATTTCACGGCAGGAGCGGCAATCATTGCAGGGTACCGCCTGCGGCCCCGCCTCACAGTTCATTGCTTTGGCCAGTATCCGGGCCACAGTGGTCTTGCCCGTTCCGCGGGGCCCTGAAAAAAGCACCGCATGGGCAACACGATTGGATGAAATCGAATTGCTCAGGGTGCGGGTCACATGACGCTGCTCGATAACCTGATCGAACGTCTGTGGCCGGTATTTACGTGCAAGCACGAGATAGGACATCGTGAAGTGCCCTTTATGGGTTCAAGGTTCAGAAGTTCAGGGGTTCAAGGTTTGGAATTCTGGGCTTCGATGGTTAGGGCCGCTGGCTCCTTGTTTCTGGCTGCCTACATCGGATATCTGTCTTTTACTGCTGTTATCTAACCTTTGAACCTTGAATCCCTGATTAAAATGGCGGAGAGAGAGGGATTCGAACCCTCGGTGCCGCTTTTGACAGCACACACG
>CAZJHF010000008.1:0-26955 GCA_964545505.1 uncultured Desulfobacterales bacterium
GACCAAGCTTTCTAATGATGAAGTCAATGTAAACGTTGTTCATTCCGCCAGTGGCACAATCGCCGAGTCGGATATCTCTCTGGCGACTGTATCGAATGCCATTATCATCGGTTTTAACGTTCGGCCCACACCCAAAGTCCAGGCACTGGCTAATGACGAAAACGTAGACATGCGCTTTTACAGTGTCATCTATGATGTCATCAAAGATGTCAAAAACGCTATGGCCGGAATGATGGCATCCACTTTTGAAGAACAAATACTGGGTACAGCAGAAGTGCGCGAAGTCTTCCAGATTCCCAAAATTGGCAATATTGCCGGCTGTTATGTAACGGATGGCAAAATCGAACGCGGTCAGAACATGCGTCTCCTGAGGGACGGTGTCGTGGTTTTTGAAGGTAAAAATTCTTCGTTACGCCGCTTTAAAGATGATGTCAAGGAAGTCCAGGCCGGTTATGAATGCGGCATCGGCATCGAGAATTTCAATGATATCAAAGTCGGCGATACGATCGATTGTTATTATTTGAAAGAGATAAGACCCGAACTCGAATAAAACCTGCTTCAATGCAATCATCTTGAAGCAGGTTTAACTCATATTTAACAAATGCTGGAGATAGAGGATTGCCCTTTGAGGGCTTGTGAGGATGTAGGCCGGTATGCATAAAGCGAGGCGCTCCTTATGCGGAGCGAAACGACTATGGTAGTTGGAATTGGAACGATTACCTTTAGATTGCACGATTGCCGCTCTTTGAAAGGAAAACGAAAAGTGGTTCGGGCGATCGTCAGTCGGCTGCGCAACAATTTCAATGCATCGGTGGCCGAAGTTGGGTCAAACGATATACACCAACGCGCTGAAATTGGGCTTTCGATGATCGGCAATGATAAGGCTGTTATTAATTCAAAACTCGACAAGATTATTAATTTGGCCGAAGACCTCGGCCTGGCAGAAATTATTGACACTGAAATAGAAATCATCCATTTATGATTCCCTTTGCACGATCAGACCGGGTCAGCGGATTAATCCAAAAAGTGTTGTCCGAAATATTGCAAAAAGATATTAAAGACCCGCGATTGAAGATGGCCACCATTACCGGAGTCGAAGTTTCGCGCGATTTAAAACTGGCACGCATCTACTTTACGACTCCTGACGGTGAGCAGAAAAAAGATGCGGCCATTAAGGGGTTCAATAGTGCGCGCGGATACATTAAACGAACGCTGGCGCATGAGCTGGATCTCAAATATATGCCGGATATAAAATTTTTCTACGACGAATCCTTAGAATACGGTTCGCATATTGACAGTTTGATTAAGTCAACCAAAGAGCGTAATGGAACAGATTCTTCAACACATTAAGACCAGTCAGCGAATTTTAGTTGCATCACATGCAGAACCTGACGGGGATTGCCTCGGTTCTCTGGTCGCTATGGGATTGGCATTGATTAAATTGGACAAAACCATCACCTTATTTAATCCAAGCCCCATCCCGGCGGTTTACCGATTTCTACCCGGCGTTGAGCGCATCGAAACGCAGATAAAAACGGCTGAAGAATATGATCTGGCCATTGTACTGGATTGCGGCGATATTATAAGGGTCGGCGAGGACAGCTCGGTTGTTACCCAGATACCCATCGTCGTTAACATCGATCATCACGTGTCCAACACCGGCTTTGGGCACGCCCAGCTTATCGACACCGATGCCTGCGCCACGGCTGAAATCGTTTATCGATTGATCAAGGCGCTAGAGATCCCCTTTGACAAGGCGATCGCAACCAGCATTTACCTGGGAATTTTAACCGATACCGGTTCATTTCGGTTTTCAAATACAAATCCGGCAGCCTTTGCCATCAGCAAGGCCATGACCGATATCGGTGTCGAGCCCCACGCAGTGGCGCAACGCGTGTTTGGAACCTATTCACTGGGCCGCATCAAACTGTTAAATATGGCATTGAACTCGATCGAAATTTCAGAAAATGGCAAATTGTCCTTGATGACCGTCAACCGAAGTATGCTAAATGCAACCGGAACGAGTACTGAAGATATAGACGGTTTGATCAATTATGCCCGCCGGATCGAGGATGTTAAGGTTGCCGCCCTTATCCACGAAATAAAAAACGGGGCCGGAAAATTTACCAATATGAACCGGTACCATGTCAGTTTGCGTTCCGATAGTACTGTGGATGTTGCTAAAATTGCCGGTAAATTTGGTGGCGGCGGACACACGAGCGCCGCCGGATTTCAAATTGAATCAACTTTGGTGTCGTTGAAGGAAAAAATCATCGAGCTGGCAGATGACCTCTAAAACGTTCCCTTTACGCATAAGGCTACCGCGGCCGGACACCGCGCAAGAAAAGAAAAATTCATGCAGGCACTGCACTCAAGCGGGATAATCGTTGTGGACAAACCGCCGAATATTTCTTCCGCGAAGGTCGTTGCCCGGGTGAAACACCTGTTAAGCGCTAAAAAAGTAGGCCATACCGGCACACTGGATCCCTTTGCAGAAGGGGTGTTGGTTTGCTGCATAAACGAAGCAACCCGACTGGCACAGTTTCTGCTGGCCGGCACCAAAAGATACGAAGCGACCCTTAAGCTGGGGATCGAAACTGATACCCAGGATTCGACCGGGACCATCACCGCCACCAAAGCGGTGATTGACTGTACGCAACAAAGGATAAGATCTACGGTCAAAAAATTTATCGGACCGATTGATCAGCAGCCGCCGATCTTTTCGGCGCTAAAACACAAAGGTACACCGCTATATAAATTGGCCCGGCAAGGTCGACCGATCCAAAAACCGGCTCGGCGGATTCATATTTCAAAAATAAAACTTCTTGAAATAAAACTGCCGCTGGTCCATTTAGAAGTGTCATGTTCTGCCGGAACCTATATCCGCACCCTAAGTGCCGATATCGGAAAACAGCTGGGATGCGGCGGCCATCTGCTGGCACTCAAACGAACCCGAAGCAGTGGCTTTACCATTCAACAGGCCCTTTCACTGTCGCAACTGGAAGAGCAATCTTTGGATGGTGAGGTGAATGGCAGTTTAATCAGCATGGCAGAGGCACTGGCGGACATGCCGCAATGCCGAGCCGATCAAAATTTGATCAAAAAAATCAGATATGGCCAGCCGATTTGCAAAACGGATATCGATTTCGGCGGATCATCAAAAAATTTGATGAAACAAGACTCCCACCTCAAAATTGTGGATGACGACAATGCCTTGCTGGCGGTGATAAGATATAATAAAAACCAGAACAAATTTTCTTATGCCTGTGTTTTTCAAAATTAAGCATCGCAGTTTTGCATGAAAGTTAATGCAAAATTGACAAAAATAAGCAATAGGGTAACACCATCAACGATAATTATCCGAACAGGAGGCTGTAACAGTGGTTTTCGACACAGAAGAAAAAAAGAAGCTGATTGACAAATTCAAACTTCACGAAACAGATACCGGATCGCCGGAAGTTCAGGTGGGCTTGTTGACCTATCGTATTTCCTCCCTCACCGAGCATCTGAAAATTCACAAAAAGGATCATCATTCCCGCAGAGGGCTGCTGATGCTCGTCGGCAGGCGCCGCAGGCTGTTGAACTATGTGAAACACAAAGATGTCAATCGCTACCGGACCATCATCGATACGTTAGGGTTAAAACGGTAATCGGCCGAATCCGCGCACCCCTACCGCCTCAAATTTCAACGGTTTCGAAGCTGAAATTCTGGACCGTTGCGGACCGGCACGGCAACGTCAGATGAAAAAAACGTTGCTCGAAACCCGATCTTTTTCGGATATTTTGAATCGACCGCTCAATACAATAAAACATTTTGCCTTTAATAATTGCCAAATTAACGTACCGGCTAATCTATGGCTGAAGAAAATTTGGCATGGCTTACAATTAGGAGAAAATATGGAAATACTAGTGAATGAAGAAATTGGGGGCAGAACCCTCAATATTCAAGCTGACAAAGTCGCCAAGCAGGCGTCCGGTTCGGTCGTGGTTCAATATGGAGATACAATTGTGCTCGTATCGGTTGTCGCCGCCCATGAAGAAAGGATCTCGGATTTTTTGCCCCTGACCGTTGAATATCAGGAAAAAATTTATGCGGCCGGGCGGATCCCGGGCAACTATTTTCGTCGTGAAATCGGGCGTCCCAGTGAAAAAGAAACACTGACCGCCCGTCTGATCGACCGGCCGATCCGGCCTCTGTTTCCAAAAGATTGGCGCTATGAAATCCAGGTCATCGCAACCGTATTATCCATGGACCAGGAAAATGACCCGGATACCCTGGCAATGATCGGAGCTTCGACGGCACTGGAGATTTCAGACATCCCGTTTGCCGGCCCGATCGCCTGTGTGCGGGTGGGCCGAATCGACGGACAATTAAAGATCAATCCCCCTTCCTCTGAATTGGAAAATAGCGATATCAACATCATCGTGGCCGGCTCCAAGACAGGTGTCGTGATGGTAGAAGGCGGCAGCGATGTGGTCAGCGAAGCCGATATGCTTGAAGCCATATTTTTCGGTCACCGCGAAATGCAGCCTTTGATTGATTTACAGCTCAAATTAAAGGAATCACATGGCCAGCCGAAACGCACCTTTCCCGCACCGGAGAAAGATCCGCAGCTGGTCGATACCTTAAATGAAACGGCTGCCGGGCGCGTGCGTGAAGCGATATTAATTCCGCAGAAAACAAAACGCTCTGCCGCCGTGCGCGAACTCAAGGCCGAAATATTTGAGAACCTGGGCGAAGACTATGAGGACCGCAAGTCAGAAGTATACGCCATTTTAAAAGACATCCAAAAAACGACTAGTCGGGACCTGATTTTGAAAGAGAACCGTCGAATCGATAATCGTAAATTTGATGAAATCCGGCCGATCACCTGTGAGGTGGGTTTGCTGCCCAGACCGCACGGCAGTGCACTTTTCACCCGGGGTGAGACGCAGGTACTGGGCGTATTGACTCTGGGCTCCGGACAGGATGAACAACGCGTTGAAACGCTGTACGGAGAAGAGTTTAGACCCTTTATGCTGCATTATAATTTCCCGCCCTATTCCGTCGGTGAAACCCGACGCATCTCCGGCCCCTCACGCCGGGATATCGGGCATGGCGGATTATCCACCCGGGCGATTGAGAGAATTTTGCCGGATAAAGAAACATTTGATTATACCATTCGACTGGTTTCGGAGGTTCTGGAATCCAATGGTTCTTCATCGATGGGTACCGTATGCTCCTGTTGTATGGCATTGATGGACGGTGGTGTTCCCATCAAGGCCCCGGTGGCCGGAATTGCCATGGGCCTGGTAAAAGAAGACGATCAGGTTGTTATCCTTTCCGATATCTTGGGGGATGAAGATCATACCGGCGATATGGATTTTAAAGTGACCGGCACCGAAGCTGGAATCACAGCGCTTCAAATGGACATCAAAATTCATGAACTGTCCAAGGAAATCATGCAAAGCGCTCTGGAGCAAGCCCGCCTGGGACGGATTCATATCCTCAACAAAATGCTGGACACCATCAGAGAGCCGCGCGAAGAAATTTCACCGTATGCACCGACGATCACGACCATTAAGATCAACCCGGATAAAATCCGCGAGGTCATTGGACCCGGCGGTAAAATTATTCGCGGAATTCAAAGCGAAACCAATACCAGTGTTGAAATCGATGATTCCGGCTTGATTAAAATCGCCGCTTACTCAAAAGAAGAAGGCCAGGCTGCGATAAAAATGGTAGAAGATCTGACCCAGGAACCCGAAATCGGCGCTATCTATGAGGGCACCGTCGTAAAGACCACCGATTTCGGTGCTTTCGTGCAGATCCTGCCGGGCACAGACGGTCTGGTGCATATATCCCAGCTGGCCAATCGGCGCATCACCAAAGTAACCGATGTCGTCAAAGAAGGGGATTCGCTCAAGGTCAAGGTCTTGGAAATCAGTCGGGATGGCAAAATCCGTCTCAGCCATAAAGCGCTCCTGGAAGAAAAGCATGGCCGCGACCGTAAATAGGACCGAGTTAAAAAACGGCATCCGGATTTTAAGCCAAAAAATGCCGCACACCCGTTCGGTGTCCATGGGTGTCTGGGTTAATGTGGGGGCCCGTGATGAAAAACCGGCTGAAAGCGGGCTTTCTCATTTTATCGAACACATGATTTTTAAGGGCACCCGTCGGCGATCCGCCTATCAGATTGCCAAAGAATTCGATGCCATCGGCGGTCACACCAATGCATTTACGACCATGGAAAATACCTGCTATCACGGCAAGGTAATGGACACCCATATGGATACCATGGTCGATATCCTCTCTGACATTTTCTTGAATTCCTTATTCGATCCCCAGGAAATCGAAAAGGAACGCCCGGTGATATTGCAGGAAATAAAAATGGTCAAAGAAAGCCCGGATGAATATGTTCATCTGCTTTCGGGAAAAAATTTCTGGGGGGACAACCCCCTGGGGCGCTCGATTCTGGGCAGTCAGGAAAATATCATCCAGTTTGACGCCCATCAGATCAAAAATTATTTCCATCGCCTGTATCAGCCGGATCGCATCGTGGTCTCGGTCGCCGGCAATGTGGACCATAAACATTTAACCGATCGACTGGAGCCGGCTTTTGAATCCATTAAACCCGGCAACCAGATCAGCGGTCGCGTCACCCCGCAGAGCCAGGGACTTGTCAACGTAAACCATCAGGATTTAGAGCAGGTTCACATTTGTCTGGGAACGCCGGGGCTTTCGATCAAGAATCCGCGGCGTTACGCCTGTTCCTTACTCAATACGATCCTGGGCGGTAACATGAGCTCGCGTCTTTTTCAAGAAATCAGGGAAAAACGCGGATTGGCCTATACCGTCTATTCATTTATGATGTCCCATGCAGACACCGGCATGTGCGGCATCTATTTGGCGGTGGATCCTGCCAAAGCACTGGAAACCACTGCCCTGGTGCTCAACGAATTCGACAAGCTCAGTTCAAAACCGGTATCGTCTGCCGAACTCAAAGGCGCGGTCGAATACACCAAGGGAAGTTTGCTGCTGGCATCGGAAAGCAATGAAAATCAGATGGTGCGCTGTGCCCAAAATGAAATTCATTTTAAACGCGACATCAAACTGCAGGAAGTCATCGAGCGGATCGAATCGGTGACGGCTGCAGATATTTTGGAACTCTCCCAAAGCATCTTTGTCAGAAACAAAATGGGATTAACGCTGCTGGGACCGGTTAAAGACAAAAAGCCCTACGAAGATATTCTGTAAAACTGACCCACCGGTTCAGATGCGCAGATTCATCGTCTCGATGTTCATCAGGCTTATCTTAAATATCAGGCTACTGGCGACTGGCCAACAAAAGGTTTCAGTGTTTAGGTGTCAGTCTTTGGCCCTTGGGGCCTACCTGCCAGCCTCGAAGCCTGAGACCTGGAGAGATTTCCTGAGCTGTTGAAGATTCGCTGTAGCCAGCCGAGCCCTGACACCTGACACCCGAACCCTAATAATAATTCCGCCCGAACCGGAATATCTGAAACCACACAGCCATGAACCATAAGCCGGTGATTAAAATTCGTCGCTTGCGTCCAGATGCGGACGCCGATATCCCCCTTCCCCGTTATATGACCGCTCAATCGGCAGGCATGGATTTATGTGCGGCCATACAGCAGGACCTTATTATACACACAGGTGATCGCGCCCTGATCCCCACCGGTTTTGCAATCGCTCTGCCAACTGGCTTTGAGGCCCAGATCAGACCGCGCAGCGGACTGGCCATAAAGCATGGCATCGGGCTGATCAATTCCCCTGGTACCATTGACGCCGATTATCGTGGCGAGATTAAAATCGCAGTTATCAATTTAGGCCCGGAACCGTATACGTTTAAACGCGGCGAGCGTATTGCGCAGATGATTGTTCAAAAAGTATATATTGCTCAATTCGATATCGTCGAAAAACTGGATGAAACCGAGCGCGATAGCGGGGGGTTCGGCCATACGGGCAAATAAAATCATTACCTGAATCTTGAATGAAAATTAATGAGGATGAAACTTGAATTAGAACGAGTGCGGCAATGCACCGATTACAATCTGGCGGTTTGCGTTTTGGCCAGCGGCAGCCGGGGCAATGCCATCTTCATTTCAGACGGCGTTACCGGCATCTTGCTCGATGCCGGTCTGTCAGCCGCTGAAATAAAACGGCGGCTAAAGTCACGGGGACTCAACCCCAGGGATCTGGACGCCATTTTGCTCAGCCATGAACATAGCGATCACGTCCAGTCTGTTGGCGTGCTTTCGCGCCAGCTAGAGCTGCCAATATACCTCAGCCGTAAAATTAAAAAAAAGGCTCGCCTCGGCAAGGCGGTTCACGAAATCCGGACCTTCGAGTGCGATGTCCCCTTTCAGATCAATAATTTGAGCGTGTATCCATTTTCCGTTTCCCACGACGCCGCAGATCCGGTGGGATTTACCATCGGACAGAACGGCCGCCGCATCGGTATCGCAACGGATCTGGGCATCGCCACACCCCAAATAAAAGCGCAGCTGCAAGACTGCCACTTGCTCATCCTGGAAGCCAATCATGATCCGGAGATGCTGATGAACGGACCCTATCCATGGCCCCTGAAAAAACGGATCCAGAGCCGCCGAGGGCATCTGTCCAATCAACAGTCAAAACGTCTGCTCAAGGAATTGCAACACCAGCACCTTGAGCACGTCGTTCTGGCGCATCTGAGCGAAACCAACAACAACCCCCAAAAGGTGCTGGACGAAATTTCCGGTGCCTTCAAGCGCTGCAAACCGCGTTTGACTGTTGCCAGCCAGCACCACAGCAGCGAAATCATCTACCTCAAATAACCGTTTTCGGGACATTTCGTTACCAAAATTTGTCATTAGTAATAAGCTGCTAAACAATCATTTGGAGTACTCCATTACTCCCGCTTTTTTAAAATTCTGATGCGCGCTAATGTCCTAATGCCTGTTAACTGTCTCATGGTTTATATTTCTGTCTGCTGTTATCTGACCTCTAACCTTTGATAACACGCATCATTGACATCTTTTGATAAGTGACTACGTTAGATTCGAAAGCCAATAGACGCCATATCTTTATAAATTTCAATTGCTTTGGAGATTAATGGCCGAAGGTTAATTCGACGGTAAATCAAAAATACCAGAAGTGTTGTGGGTATAAATTCGGAGGTAATTAAAATGGCCAATAAATATGCAGCCCGGAAGAGGTTTGATGAAGGTGTTGCGGCCTATATCAAAAAGGACTTTAAGACAAGTGTTGATCTCCTGACCCGGGCCATAAAATATGACGCCTCCCTGGCGCTTTTTTACGTCAGCCGGGGGGCAGCCCGTTTAAAATTGGAAAAAGCGGCTGAGGCCATCTCCGATTTTGATCGGGCCATTGATTTGGATCAGGATTATGTTCGGGCCTACCATTTACGCGGGTTGGCCTATGAAAAATTGGGTGAATTTGCCCGGGCCTTTCAAGATTTTGATCGCGCTCTGGAGATCGATCCTGAATATGGCGCCGCCTACCACAGCCGTGAAACCATGCTATCCAATCCGAAGCAGCCTGACCTGGCCTTTGAAGATTTTGAGATGGTCAATCACCTAACGGCCATGCGTTTGAAGCAATTTGACGAGAAAGTGCCCAGTGACCTGGCAATATAGGGTGCAGAGGACAGAAGTCAGAGGTCAGATGACAGGACAATCAACGGGGTTCGATGCCCGCGGCGCTGATGCCATGAACATAATATTTGGCATCATTTAAAAAGTGCAAAAAGATCACCACAAAAGCAATCGAGGCTTGAATCATCAGGGGCTTATTTTGATATAGAATATCGAGTTGACGGCGCAGCACTTTTTTAGAATTAGAAGCGAAATAGGTTGAAAAAAGACCGTCGAGCAACTGCTCGCGATCCGGCTTGGTGACCAGATCAATTCGGCCGCTAAAACAATAGTCCATGGCTTCTAAAATCAGTTTACGCTGTTCGGGTAGCTCCTTGAAATGGTAGCCAAGTAAATGCATCAGGGTTCTTTGCGCTTCCTTCAAACTGGCATCACAGACCGCTTCAAATAGAACGCGCAGAGCGTGGTCATTGCCAATGGACTGATGCTGGCGGATCAGGGAAAGCAAAACGGTATTTTTAAACAGCTGGTGCATCCGACGGGCACCGTTCATGGCTGAAGCCGGGGAATGTTCATTTGAGGGAACATACCCGCGATAATTATTGACGAACATCAGCTGAAACACGTTTTGAAAAAAATCAACCCCCGCCAAAGGATCTTCCAGGTCGATGCGCATGTCCAGAGTGTTGTCCAGACGATCGGCCAGCTTAACATGCACCAGCTGCGGTGAATCGCTCGCACTTTCCAGCAGCCGACCGATATATTGATAATAAGATTCCCTTTCGGTTCGCGTTAGTGCAATAATATAGCTCAGCAGCTCAGCTTCAGCTTCATCCGGCATGCGCTCCAAAAGGCTATAAAGCCGGCCCTCCATGTCCATCCACTGACTCGTGTCGAAATCATTGGAATTGATATCTTCCATAATGTCATGAAACAAGACGCTCAGCAGCCCGACAGCGTTCAACCGCTTTTGATTGCGCGCAAAAATAGCCGTCGCGCGCAAGGGGTGCAAGACCGCCATGGGCCCCAAGTGACGCCTTTTTTGCTGATAGGCACTGAAAAGATAGCCGAGCGCGTCCATGATAAGACCTTTTTTTTCCCGGTCTTTTGAAGCATTGCGATCCAGAGCCTTGCCGCCGATGATATACATCATGACATTATAGCGGTTTAATGATGCGGCACTCAGATTATAGTTGAGTACTGACGATAACTTTAAAAATTCGTTCAGATCATACTGCGGCATGGGGGAATCCCTCTCGGCCTGTTTTCGTTTTTGATATATTGGCGCTAAATGGTTTAATGGGCAAGAGTTTTTTTATGCACATCGCTTTTGATGGTGTCAGTGTTCAGGTGCCAGGTGTCAGCCTACAGAGATCGGCCTGCGATGAGCTCGGCCAAGTTGAGGTCGGATGACAGAAGACAGATAGTAAAACTTGGAACAGGACGTCCCTTTTTCTGGCCTCTTTTTTCTGTTCTCGACTCGGCTGCTTCGGCCATGAGCTACTTTCGCCCTGCCTTCGACATGAGTTCAGGCCGAATGGAGTTCGTCGCCGGCTGTCATCTGTTAACTGACACCCGAAACCTGACACCTGAAACCTATTTGAGGCCAGAAACCAAAATAGTGAAACAGAAAATTTGGATCCGAAAATTGGGTGAACCGCTCGAACCCAATTTTGGCACGAAACGGAAGGATTATTGAAATTCGGTGGCTAGTTTTTCAACAGATGTGGCAATCTCAGCGATGATCGGGTTTAAGCGGGCATTTTCAAACCCTAAATAATCCAATATGGGGGGGTCAATTTCAGATGATGAAGCTGCATCCCCGGATGTGAACCCCGCTTCATTAGCGGCAAAATCCGCCAGGTGGACAATATAGGCCAGCTCGTTATTTCCGGAATGCATCGGGTAGTGGTGATAGCGTATGGCCATTGATTGGGTTTCAGGATAGCGCCAAAAACGCGAAGCGCGCGACATGACCTCTGCATGATCAAAGCCTAAAATTTTCTTTTCAGCCTCGGTAAATTTGCAGGGCGTACCGTTTAAATAGGTCTTAAAGTCTTCATGGCGCTCCTCAACATAGGGATCGAGTATAATTTTCCCGGCATCATGCAGCAGCCCAGCAATAAACGCATCTTCAACCCAATCGCGATTGATCATTCCGCTAATAGTTTTAGAGCCCAGGGCAACCGCCAGCGAATGTTTCCACAGATCGCCAGGTTTTAGCTGATAACCCTTTAATTTTTTACTTAAAAGCCGCGACGAAGCGGCTATCGTAATCAACTCACCCAGGGTTTTTTGTCCGAGCAAAATGGAAGCATGCTGGATCGATGACACCAAACCGCTCAAACCATAATAAGCGGAATTGGCCAGGGCCAGAACCCGTGCAACAATGGCTTGATCATGTTCGATGACCGCAGATAATTCCTTGAGACTCGAGCCGGGATCTTCCATAATTTCACGAGCTTTCAAAATAATATTAGGCATTGGTGGCAACTCCACCAGACTGCGCAATATTTTACTTTTCAGCGACATGATTTCGGGGTTCTCTGGGGTTTCGGAAATCGGTGTGGTTAAACGCGTCTCTAAGTCGGTGTCCACCGGTGCCCTACCGATAAGCGACACATCTTCGGCCGGAAGCGTAAGCTGAATCTGGACGTCGGCTTTGCACAGCGAACATGCAAGCTCCAGGGCCCGTTTATGGGTTACAATTAGATCGCTGGAAATCGTATTGATTTTCAGGCATTTAGGGCATTCAATTCTCATAATTAAAATTTTTCAGCCATTCGATAATGAAATCAAGTTTCAGCGCATAGACGCCTAAAAACTTCTTTATATTCAATCGGCATTTTTTTTTAATTCTTTAGGTTGCTTAACGCACAACGCTTCTATGAGGATACCTGCGCTGCGCATTAACTGGCAATATTGCGTCCGGTTAAATGCAACCGCGTCGCAACCGTCCAGATTAATTCAAAGGCTCAACCGGGTCCGAGACGGCGTTAACATTGCGCATGAATTCAAGATCGCTTTTGCTTCTTTGAACCATAAGGGTTTCGACCGCCTCCTTGTGCAGTCCCATCAGGATTTTATAAACATTGTATTTGGTCTTGCAAAAAAAGATATCAAACGGCTCCTTTTTGCCATCTTTCCGGTAAATGCGGATGCCGGGAATATCATCGGTTTGAATGTATTCACTATCCGCATTTATCAGCAGGGGTTCGATATCGCGTTTATTTAGCCAGGGTATGCAGGCGCCTGCCATCCCCAAATCCGGATTCATGATCGACCGAATTTTTTCGGTTACCCCACCGACCGCCAATATAATGTCGCCGGTCAGCGAACCGGTGACCCCGTAACGCTGATTGACCGGCTGTTTTATAAAATCAGATATGAGTGCAATATCCATGGCCACGGATGCACTGTCACCTTCCACCCCACCATGAGCCTGAATATATTCCACATACATTTCATATCCGACATACGGGGCTCCGATTTTATTTAATACCTTTTTTATGGAGGCTCGCACATTTTGTGCTGCGGCCTTGGCAATATCACCGATTTTGCCCGGCGCTACAACTCTATCAGCGGCGCCCAGATTAATCTGGCAGTGGATGGGCAAAGGTTGGCCTAGCATCTGGTTGCTGGAATTGGAGTGGATGACGGCCAGGCCAACAACATAACCGATGGAATCCGTCATAGAGCTGATATACTTTTTTAAATATTTTTTCTGTTGGCCGTATTCCTGAAAAAGGCCGCCTTCCAGACTTAAATGCTCCTTGAGCGCCTGCTTGACATGTTGTGCTTGAACCAGAGGCGCATTTTCAAAAATAGCTTCAAACTCAGCAGATTTGATCACACCATTGATCGGGCGTAAAATACCACTCAATTTCCCGTCTGATGCCCGACATCTCAGTTCTTTGATGATTTCAAGAACAGCGCTTTTGTCAAATTCGCGTTCCTGCAACTTAAAATCCGCCGGCAGTGATTTACCGTAGATCGTTTCACTGCGCTGCTTGACGCTTTCGTAGCCTTCGGCTGCGATGACATCCCCCCATGAATCCTTAAACTCAGTGCCCAGATTGATAATTTCTTGTTTAACATATTGTGCGACCTGGCGGATGCTTTCGGTAGTTTCCGGCACAGCACTTTCCATGTGGATAATTTCGCCTTTATCTTCGATTCGGCTCAGAAAGGCGCCCTCGCCCTCTTGTTGAAGATGCTGCAGGGTATCGTGGTTGCAACAGGCAACGATGATGTTATCGGCTTTTAGATGGTTTTCCGATCGGTCGGCAGCACCGCTGCCGGTATTGCGCCCGCCTTCGAGGATATAGCGCTTGTTTTGCATCACTTCCAGTAGTTCGGCCATGTATCCGACTTTGATCAAGGTCTTTAATTCATCGATATAAATGATCGGCGACTTGGCGTGAGCCCCCAGGTAGGTCCGTTTGTGACAGGGGGTTTCAAGATTTCCGGATTGGTATGGATCATGGCGAAAGCCACCCTTCATATTTCTGGCATCCGGTTCGGAGACACGGGCCATCAGGTCTTGATCTTTACGCGGATCATATAAAATATCGGGTACCATATCATACAAGTGCTTGACCGCATTGCGGCGGTCTGCAATGGACTCTCTTTGAATTTTTTCCTGAGCGCGGTGATTGTTTTCTTGCATATACATGAAGATGGCGCCCATGCCGGTCAGCCCAGCTGCAATGAAAGCCGGTGAATAAAAAATTCCAACGCCGGCAGCCACGACGGTCGCCCACAGAAGCGCCCTTTTGGCTTTACGGGCGGATTGAATTTGATCGGAGAGGTTGAACTCTTCGACGGCATCTTTGGCCGCATCAATCGCCTGATTGAAATTATCAAGTAAGGGTTCGATGAGGTGCGGTGTTTCATAGGCAACGCGCACATGGTTCTTATCTTTTCCAGGATACCCAATGATGGCTTCCTGAGGTCGTAAATAATCTCCCAGGGATTCCTGCAAAACTTCCTTAAACATGTTGGCCAGCATGGACTTGCCGGTTCCCGGCCTTCCAACCATGAGAATGTGCCCGCGGTTCTGAGCAATCTTGCGAATCGCCCGCTTGGCCTTATCCTGAAAAATAACCCGATCAACCGGATCCGCAGGGACTTCAATCTGAGCGGTGTTCGCAAAAAAATCAAGCCGCTCTTCGAGGGTGCTCGGATAATCCAGGAGCTCCTTTATCCATTCGTAATCATTGTCTTTATAGTCACTCTTCATGGTTGAAACCTTCTATAGAGTCCAGCAGATAATACATTCCAGCTTCAGAGCCCTTAACGCGGTTTTGAATTTCGTTATGGACTTGCGGCAATTTTTTCCGGAGCATTTCAAGGGCCCGCAAATCATGTAACACTGAAATCAGCGTGGTCATGTTCTCTTCAAAACCATTGTATTGCGGGATATAATTAAACGAAATTCCAATTTGCATATAATTCAGCGCCGGCCGAATCAAATTGCGCTGGTTTAGATCGATTTTGTTGGCGTTTAGAATGTCGCGGAAGATTTTGGGAAATGGAGACTTGGCATAATTTACTTCAAGCTTTTGGTTAAAAAACAGCTTAACGGGTTTGGCCTGGTTTCGAATGCAATTCTCAAAAGCTGAAATCAATTTTACGTCGTCGGCCAAGGCCTGCTGCAGCAAAAACAGGTATTTTAACAGATCGTCATTATCCAGACGGAATTCTATCGTGTTATCTGAACTGAAAACACAGCATTGCGGTTTCCCATTGCGCTCAAAGACGATCAACCGGTGGCTATGGTCAGGCCGGTATGTACTGAAATCAAAAGCGCGCATTTCAAACAGACCATCGCCAATATATGCCTTTCGCAGTAACACACCCACATTTTTGGAGATATAGTTTAGTATGTATTTTAATTTTTCTTCAATGCTGCCTTGAAGCTTTAAATAGGTAAGGTTCCCGCCAAGGTCTTTGCAAATTCCGATAACATGAGCAATCTGATGGGGGTCGAGTTGCGACAGGCGCCGGCTGACAGGATCATAGGCTCGCAGTGACTCATAAATGTGAAATAAATGGCTTTGAAACGTTTTGTCCTTGAGCGGCGGAATCCATATCTTGCTATGGGATACGAGCACTTCCGGCGGGATCATATGGCTGTTCCATACACTGCGCAGACGCCCGGGCAAAAGCCGCTTCAATTTTTCAATAATTTTGGTGATTGTGCGTTGAGGGGCATGGATTTCGCAACCGATGAGCCGCTTTTCAATTTCAATGGGCTGTGGATTTAACAGATAGCAACCAATGTCGGATATTTGATATTCCCGCGCGCTCCCATCGACTTTTTCACCGTCGATTTCACTCAAATCAAATTGGGCGTTGCGGCCTTCTGAAATGACCCATATATCCGTTTTGGATCCGCCAAATCGTTGTTGGTTTCTGGGTGCTGACACGCAAAGTTTCCTTTTATATGTGATGTATATCGGTGCTAATGCAGCGCGACCGCTGTATCCGGTCGCTGTAGATTCCCTGTTATCAGAAACGGGCTTTGCATTAATGCCTATTGGAATTGAACACCAACTGGGTAGAATTAATATCGGTAAAATTTTTAAAGACTTGAAAGTTAAAGCCCAAATTTTACCCAAACTCGAAATAGGACCGTTTTGACATCAATTCAACAACACGCCACGCAGCAGCATTCCGCAAATAGCAGGCAGAGCTGACTCCCAGATGTCAAAAGCGTGACTCCGGAAATATTTTCTTAGCAAATATCATCCCGCCCGAAAAGCAGCGATCAGATAACCTATCGATATCAAACACATATTTTATTATTCAAATTAAAAATAGCTTTTGGTACAAATATTGCTTTAATGTGCATAACCAATGAAAAAATAATAAATATAGGAGGTTTCGATATGTTTAATAGATGGGTTCTCGTTGCTGTTTTCGGTCTGTTCCTAGTGAGTTGCGCCACAATGCCCGCCGGCAAGCCCCTGCAGCCGCAAGAAGTTGTGGTCAAAGTCCAGGCGGCTGATCCGACCACCGTAAAAGTCAGCCAGGACATTAGTAATGAGCGGATCAACAAATCAATGGAGGTACCAAATCAGGAAGGACACCTTTCACAGCTGTCTTTTATTTCCAAAAACAAAGCCTTTGTTAAGATTTTTTCGGGCCTTTCGGTATCGGACGTCACCCGCCTTTGGAACGACCTGTGCGTTTTGGAAAACAACACCAACATCCGGGACGTCAATTTGTTTATTAATTCACCCGGCGGGGATGCTTTTTCGGGACTGGCGCTGGCCGATCAGATCGAACGCGCCCGCCGCAAGGGATTTCATATAACTGCCCATGCATCCGGTATCATTGCCAGTGCCGCCGTACCGGTTTTTGCGGTTTGCAACCAGCGCTTTGCGGCCCCCGGCACCATTTTTATGGTGCATGAAGCGGCTTTATGGAAGTGGCCGGGACGCGAGACCGCATCGGATATCCGCTCCCAAAATGAATTGATGAGTCTTTTGCGCGAGCGCTACATCGGCAAATTGACGGCGAATACCAAATTAGATAAAGATAAGTGGGAAGAGCTGGAAAAGAAGACAACCTGGTTTAGCGTGGAAAAAGCACTGGATTGGGGCCTGGTCGATAAGATTGAGTAACCCGTATGGGACACACCATCTCAGGGAAACCCATCGATGCGATAGCGATGACAAATGCTGGCTCACCTTCAAATAACACGCTTAACGTGCGCTGCAATGCTTGAGCACAATGGCAGGTCGGTAACTGTGGCTGATTGGCGCAATCACCTTCTGGGACGGGACAAAGCCGGTGATGATAAACGATTTAAACTGCAAGACGGCAACAGCTTGAACGACTATCGTCGAAACCATCACAACCCCAAAAATCAATAACCTCTCGAAACCCAAGAGAGACGGCCGTAATTTCTAAAACAGGCGTCTCTCTTTTTATTTGGTTTTCACCGTCTACTCTTGCTGCGGGTACTTATGTAAAAATTGATCTAACAAATAGTCGCGGATCCGCGTACGCGCCATTTCCGGTAAATTTTCAAACTCAATGCCCAACAGCAATGTCTGGTGGGGCTGGTTCAATTCGCGGGCCCAATCCACGCGCCCGCTGACCCATTGCGACATCTCAGAATGGGCCTCATTCGGTTGGGGTATCAGGGTATTGATATCGATACCGATTTTATGTTTAGCGCCGGCTAAAGCCTTTTTGAGCCCCTCTTGATTATGCTGAATCTCTATGCACAGGCCGCCCTGGCTGATATTTTGGGTCGTTGCGGTATAGTTTTGGCTGGTCTGATTTTCCGAAATTTTTAAACGCACCGGCATTGATTTTTTGAGTCGAACATATGCCCTGCGTTCACTGCCGTTAAATTGATTTAAAGTCATTTCCTTTCTCCTTGTCGCAAAAATATCGGTCCCGCACGATTCGGGTTTCTGCCGGCCCTAAGCTGTGAAAAAGCAATACCGACGTAAGCGTTAGCGCACTGCAGCTTATTGCAAGACGAACACGGTCATAATGAGATTATGATAAAACCGGCTTAAGCCAGCTCTATTGCGAAATTGCATTTTATCTGTGTGCACGGCCGACAACGCCTGAAGGCATTGTGGTGTGGAATGATCTCGTCTATAACTATAACCAACTTTACCTGAAAAGGCAAATTCCAGATGTCTGGATAAGTCGATAAACAAGAACCATTCGTCATTCAGCAGATCATTGACGGTGACAAAATCTTATTTTTTAGGACGTAATTTCATCAAAATAATTTGGTGGGCTGTCGTTTCTGAACGCAGAGTTTTCTTAATAACCATGATGTCGAAATCGGTTTGAAAAAATTCAAAAAGATTCTGGCCGCTCTTTCTGATTTCCCACGCAATAATAATTTCGCCGCCGGGCTTCACGTGGGATTTGAAGAGTTGCAGCAGCGCATCAAGATACGTTTTTTTATACACGACTTCAGACCCGACAATGCAATCAAATTGCTTATTGAGCTGAGGATGCAGCCAGTCCAGATGCATGACCGGAAGATGCGGACAATTATTGCAGATTGCATTTGCCCGGGCAAAATTCAATGCATCCGGATTGTATTCCGACAAGGTGATGCGGTGCCCGAAAGTTGCGGCGACAATGCTGACCAATCCGACACCACCGCCAACTTCTAAAAACTGCTTGTTGGCATCAACCGGCATATCCGCAAGATAGGACGACAGCACCCACGAAGCGCGCCAGATTTTGGCCCACAGCGGAAACTCATGGAATACATCATGCGGGTTGATAAAGCGGAACAGATCTTTGGGCAACAGAAGGTAAAATTTCCTGCGGTTAACGACAATATCGGTGGTTTCGGTTTCGTACGTTTTATAAAATTCTTCGAGTGAAAATACCATAACCGTTCAGCCGGGTTGTCTTGAAAAAATCAGAGTTCTTTGACAATGATGACCGTTGCTTACCATAGAAAGATGCGCTTGTAAAATCATCACCATCGCCGCAACGCTTTTGGCATTTGGCCCAATCGGTTGATCGCATTGGCGAAAGGGCAAAGTGATGATTGCATTGGGTTTTAAGCGTATGATGTCATCTCTACTTGGCTGAATATTCCAAACAGGATTTGTGTTGTAACCGGTGGTAACACATCTTATATTTAGCCCTGTTGTGTCAATTGATGGCTGCCCAAACATCAGCCCGGGAGTCCAAATGGTGCAAACCTATTATGTCGCTGGTCAATTCGTTGCCGCGTCCGAAGCCGTTATCCCGGTTGACGACCTTGCGATTATGCGGGGATTCGGTGTTTTTGATCTGTTGCGCACGCTCAACGGCCAGCCGCTGTTTCTCAAAGAGCACATCCGGCGACTCGAGGATTCCGCCGGCCGCATCGGCATCCAGCTGCCATGGTCTCACCGGGAACTGATCGATATCGTCCTTGACACCCTGCATCGCAATTCTTTTGAAGAGTCCAACATTAGAATTGTGGTCACCGGGGGCTCGAGCACGGACTTTATCACACCCCAGGGCAAGCCACGTCTGCTGGTACTCGTCACGCAGGCGCCTGTATTACCAGAAAAGTGGTATACCGATGGCGTCAAGATTATTACCTTTTTCTCAGAAAGAAGTATACCGGGTGCCAAAAGCATCGATTACATAGCCGCCACTATCGCCCTCAAAAAGGCACAAGAGCAGGGCGCCACTGAGGCCGTTTATGTTGATCACAAGGGCCACGTCCTGGAAGGCACAACGAGCAATATTTTTGCGCTGATCGACGGCAAGCTGACCACACCGGGTACGGGAATTTTAAGCGGTATTACCCGCAAGGCGGTTTTGGAACTGGCCGCAAAAACACTTCCCGTCGATATCCGCGATCTGGGACAGGACGAACTGACATCAGCAGGTGAAGTATTTATTACCGGAACAAACAAAATGATCGTTCCGGTGGTTCAGGTCGATCGCGACTCGATTGGTGATGGCCGCCCTGGTCGGGTCACCCAAACCCTGACACGTGCCCTGAGCAAACAAATCGAAGACTACTACAAAAAAACAAAACGAATAAAATCGTAGTTTTGGGGGGAGCGACAAACCTCTGATACAACCTAAACCTTGCATGAAAATCAATACGAAGATAGTATGATGTCTATTCACAAATATTAAACGGTTTATAAAAGCATACAACAAATTGCTTATTAGAAATGAAGGAGGCGCTGTATGTCGCTTAATGACACCTACGATTTGATCATCATCGGTGGCGGTCCTGGAGGCCTGACAGCCGGCATTTATGCCATGCGTGCAGCTTTAAAGACGGTGCTCATCGAACTGGGCGTGCCCGGCGGTCAGATGAACAATTCCGATTCAGTGGAAAACTGGCCGGGTGATGAGCATATCGGTGGTTCCGAGCTGGGCGTCAAATTTCACCAGCATGCACAATCTTACGGACTGGAAATTGTTTCTCAACAAGTCGTAGGCCTTGAGCCCGGTCTCGACATTCACTCCGTTAAGCTTGCCAGCGGTGATCAGTTGAACGCTCATGCGGTAATTCTGGCAACCGGCGGCAACCCGCGCACACTCGACATCCCCGGTGAAGAAGAATATTACGGCAAGGGCGTCTCTTATTGTGCGGTTTGCGACGGTTTTTTCTTTAGAGACAAAACCGTTGTGGTGGTCGGCGGCGGTGACACGGCTGCAGAAGAATCCCTTTATCTGGCCAAACTGGCCAAACAGGTATATCTGGTCCACAGGCGGGATGCGTTAAGGGCCAGTGCGCTTTTGCAGCAGCGTGTCAAAGCCGAATGTAAAATCGAAATCCTGTGGAACACAGTGGTGACGGCAATCAAGGCAGATGAAAGCGGGGTGCATGCCGTGGATTTACAGAACACCCAGACAGCCGAAAAAAGCGACCTGACGGCCGACGGGGTGTTTATTTTCATCGGATTTGTACCCAACAACAAGCTCGTGCCGGCCGGAACGAAGATGAATGCCGACGGTTACGTGGTCACCGATGACAAATGCGAAACCAATGCCCCCGGAGTTTATGTCATCGGTGATCTCAGAGAAAAGGCCTACCGCCAGATTGTCATTTCAGCTTCCGATGGCGCCACGGCTGCGCTGTCAGCCGCTCACTATGTGGAAACACGAAAATCGGCTGAAGCCTGTGAATTGCCCGAAGCGCTCCAAACCGAATAACAGTAGATCTGAACAGTTTCATGTCCTGGGCGGTAAATTTGATACAGGTTATTATTAAATCCTTTCATTCACCACAAAGCGCACGAAGATAAACCTAAAGAATTTTTTGTTGGTTACTGAGTGTCCTTCGTGAACTTCATGGTAACGTCTAATTGTAAGCCAGTAATGATATCCTCAAGTGCAGCGTAATATGTCCCGTATCATGCGCCTTTTGGCTAAATTTCTAATTTTAACGGTCATGCTACTGGGCTTGCCGCTGCTGGGGATATGGGTGGCCGGTTACCCGGTTAACGATTATCTGGAATTTCCACCTCAGACGCGCTATGTTCGCCATGCGCCTTTTTCCCCACTGGCATTCGTCATTTACAGTCTTCTGATTGCCGCTTGCGCGCTGCCGCTTTTTATAGGTTTCTTGAGACCATCTCCCCAGAATCTATCCATCACCCGGCAGCCTGCACGGCCATTTCCCGCATGGGGCTGGCTCGGCCTGATGCTTGGAATGGTCGCCTGGATCATGGCCTGGACGCGTTTCAGCTGGTTTACGGCGTTCCAGCCGCACACCTTCACGCCCCTGTGGGTTGCATTTATTGTGGTCATCAACGCTTTGGGGTATCGGCAGAGCGGGCATTGCATGCTGCTCGGCCGACCGCTATTTTTTCTGATGCTGTTTCCGACCAGTGCGCTCTTCTGGTGGTTTTTCGAATATCTGAACCGTTTTGTTCAAAACTGGTATTATGTCGGGCCCGAACTTAATGCGCCGGAATATTTCTGGTACGCTACCCTGCCTTTTGCAACGGTGTTGCCGGCGGTTTTGGGCCTGCGCGACATTTTAATCTCATCCCGCTGGCTGCAGCAAAGATTTGATTATTTTACCCCGCTGCAATTGCGCCATCCGAAAGGCATTGCCGCGGTGATTCTCGCACTGTCAGCCGGCGGGCTGGCCGGTATCGGCATATGGCCGAATTTCCTGTTCCCACTGCTCTGGGTGTCACCGCTAATGATCATTGTGGGCCTTCAAATCCTGATGGGCGAACGACATCTGTTATCCCATCTAACGGTGGGCAAGTGGACACCGCTGATGGCTGCTGCAATGGCGGCACTTATCTGCGGTTTGTTCTGGGAAATGTGGAATATTTTAAGCCTGGCCAAATGGAAATACAGCATCCCCATGGTGCACCGCTACGCGGTATTTGAGATGCCGCTGCTCGGTTATGCCGGCTATCTGCCTTTTGGCCTGCAATGTGCTGTCGTCGGCAGTTTGCTGGAAGGCGTTGTGCCGGCCAATGACACCGAAGCAGTTGGCTCCTGACAGGAGTTGTCTGGCTTTCCAAAACCAGACCGGTTGCCGTGCGTATCGCACCTGGACCAACGAATGTGATGCTATAATGAGAAAAACAGTCCAAGTCCGTTAAAAGCAACCCACCACAACAAATCCAGTATTTATCCTTGACATACCGCAATATATTGTATATCGCGGAACAACGTGGTAGAATATACCCGAGTGCCTGATGCCACGGCCACTCATACGAGCTGCGTGCGATCCCCATGCCTGGACAATAAAGAGTAAAAATGTATATCAGAGCGGTTGTTTCTGTTTGAAGCGGTATTACTATCTGAGTCTGTCTAATTTACCAACAGCAGAGGTCCGGCGCTGATGCAGACCGGGGCGACAGCCGGTTTATATGCGGATTTCGAAAAATTATTGATCGGGTATTATGCTTATGAACAAGAACTTCGGATTTATATCGACACGGCTTGCCGGCACGGATGGTGTTTCCCTTGAATCCAGCAAATGGGCGGACGTGCTGCAGCAAAGCGGGCACAAATGCTTTTGGTTTGCCGGGGCCCTGGATCGCAAACCGGAATATTGCTTTCATGTTCCCGAAGCCCATTTTAAAACCGAACAAAACCAGTGGATCAATCAACGGGTCTTCGGTCAGAAGGGGCGCAAACAACCGGTTACCCAGACCATCCATGACCTGCGCTCACACCTGAAATCTAAACTTCACGAATTTATCAAGCAATTCAAAATCGATGTGCTCATCGCCGAAAATGCGCTGACCATACCGTTGCATGTGCCCCTGGGCCTGGCCATTACCGAAACCGTTGCAGAAACCCAACTGCCGACTATTGCGCATCACCACGATTTTTACTGGGAACGTGTCCGCTTTGCGGTCAATGCCGTCGGCGATTACATTCAAATGGCATTTCCGCCCAATCTGAATAATATTCGACATGTGGTCATTAATTCAGCCGCCCGGGAGCAATTGGCGTTGCGAACCGGTATTGCTTCTGCGATTATTCCCAATGTTTTGGATTTTGAAAATCCGCCCAAAGTCAGCCGTAAACGAACCAGCGTTTTTCGAGAATCTATCGGTCTGGAAGCCGGTGATCGCGTGATTTTACAGCCCACCCGCATTATACAACGCAAAGGAATCGAGTTTGCGATAGAGCTGGTTAAAGAACTAAGAAATTCGCAAAATAAACTGGTGATATCCCATGAAGCCGGAGATGAAGGCTTTGAATATGCGGAATGGTTGAAAGAATATGCCTGCGAACACGATGTTGATTTACGTCTGGTCTCTATTCAGGTGTCCGACCCGTGGTCTGATAACGGAAATAATGGCGCCGCCTATTCGCTGTGGGATGTTTACCCTTACGCTGATTTCATTACCTACCCGAGCCTGTACGAGGGATTCGGCAACGCTTTTTTAGAGGCCATTTACTTTAAAAAGCCCATACTGATCAATCGCTATGCCACTTTTGTGCGCGACATTGAGCCCCTGGGATTTGATCTGGTCGTCATGGATGGCTTCCTATCCAAACAAACGGTTCAAAATGTGGTGGACATTCTGGGATCGGAGAAACGCAAAGCAAAAATGGTCAAAAACAATTATGCGATCGCCGCGCGCCATTATTCTTACCAGATGTTGCGAAACCAGCTTTCAGGCATTTTGCAGAGTTTTTTCGGCGATGACATCCAACAGCTGACCGCCCAACGCCGTCCGGCCAAATCCAAAGGGTACCTGTATATCAATTCACACCAGGTCATGTACAAGCATATCGACAGCCAGCGCTGCGGGCCAAGAGCAAGATAAAAGATGATGAAAGCCGCAGCAAGATGCTTGCCCCGTCTTACACCCTGACCCGCATGCGCGCGGGGATCCGGTAAGGATCCCGTTGGTTGAATCATCCTATTTTATTCTTATTATATGTCTTATTGATCTGTCTTCACCCGGCAGGCTATATTTCTTAAAAATTCGCATCACAAGAGGGGCAAACCATGCCATTTGAAACCGTTCGCGGATTGAACGGGAAAGTCTATGTGCCCGACGCGGCAGCGGAAGAGACCCGCAAGCATCCCTGTAAAGACTGCTATTCTTGCCAATTATGCAGTGATGATCGCTGCAGGGTCTGCCGCGACGGCCAAAACACCTGCCGGTGCGAAAAGTTGGATCAACACTAATCTATAAGCCCCCCGCATTTGTTTTTATTTGTGCGGGGGCCGCTGGAATAATCGATTACATCATATGAGGAGCAAAATAATGAATCGTTTGAGTTGCTATTTTGAAAAAATTTCAGATACGGCCGTGGGCCTATTTCTGCTATTTCTGGGTTTAATTCTGACGTTTATCAGCTTTACCATTGTTCCGGTCATCGGATTGGTTGTCGCCATTCCGGTGCTGTTTCTGGCCGTTTCGTTTTTAGGCGCCCCAAAAAGCAAGGAATGTGCCCTGATCACCAAGGGAACAAGAAAATTATTTTCTGGATGAACGACAAGCATTCACATCAATCCGATTGCTGTAAGAAGCCGTCCGACGAATCGATGGGCATACAGATTACCGCCGCGCCTCCTGCTGAAAGCGAGGCACCCGATGAAGTCTGCTGCGGATCTCCGACGGGGCCGGCAAGCAGCTCCCACGAAAGACCGGGGTACGCCCTGCTTGATTTTGTGGACACCTTTGTCCAAACACCGGCCGGTCCGGTACCGCGCGTACAGACTGAACTTCAGTGGCGGGATCATATTGGCGCTTTCAGGGCGCGGCTGGGAATCAATCGGGCGCAATATAAAATTGCACCGGGGCTGTATTGCGCCGGCATGCCCGACGACCGGGCGCCGGTGCTCGTGACGGCTAACTATAAATTGACATTTGACGCCCTGCGTAAGGAGCTTAAATTCGTCAATGCCTGGATACTGGTACTGGACACCCGCGGTATCAATGTGTGGTGTGCCGCCGGCAAAGACTTGTTTTCAACCACAGAGTTGATTAAAGGTGTCCGAAACACGGATCTAAAAAAAATAGTGTCCCACAACCAGCTGATCTTGCCGCAGCTGGCAGCTACCGGTGTGGCGGCTCATCATGTCAGAAAAACCATCGGCTTCAAAGTGATTTACGGACCGGTGCGCGCCGGAGACATCCCAGAATTTTTGGCCAGCGGGCTCTCAATTGAACCCGCCATGCGCAAAGTTACGTTCAGCATGCTCGAGCGCATTGTTCTCATTCCGGTGGAACTGGCCCATTTGCCGAAACCCTCGTTTTGGCTTCTTCTGGCCGCATTCGTGATTTCTGGAATCGGGACCCAAATTTTCTCTCTTTCCGCTGCGTGGGTGCGGGGTTTCATGCTGGCGAGCGCCTATGTCACCGGCATTCTGGCAGGCGCCATTGTCACACCAGCGCTTTTGCCCTGGATTCCGGGAAAATCATTTGCGGTCAAAGGCGCCGTCAGCGGAGTGATCGGTGGTGCCGCAATTATCGTGCTTTTGCGGGGTGATTTACAGCTTCTGGGGGCCGTAGCTCTGCTGCTGTTTACAACGGCTGTGGGTTCTTACCTGGCGATGAACTTTACCGGATCTACCCCGTTTACCTCACCCTCCGGGGTGGAGAAAGAAATGCGTAAAGCACTTCCATTGCAGGCCCTGTCAATGGTGGTGGCGCTGGTGGCTTGGGTTGGCGCAGCCTTCGCGGGTTAGGGCCTTAAAAGCTGTTTTTGGGTATTGGAGTCAAATGAATTGGATTGAAATATTTTACCGGCTTCCAGTATTTGAATATTGTCGATTGAATATTGAAAATTAAAGGCATTTTATCGATTTTTAATTAAAAAGAGGGCGCCTAGCGACAACCACAAATATACAATATATAATTTTCAATATTCAATAGCTTGTATGGTTCGCCTATGGCGGATCAATATTAAAACCCTAATATAAAAACGACGGAGCGACACGCGGCGCTTGCGCTGTGCGAGCGACAACCACAAATATGCAATATACAATTTTCAATATTCAATAGCTTTTACGGATTGGGATTCAAAAGTGGAAACATTCAGATATCTACCCGGAGTAACAACGTTGCGGCTCAACCAGGAGGCCTGTGTGGGTTGCGGTATGTGTGAAGTGGTATGTCCGCATAGGATATTCTCAGTAAAAGATAAAAAGGCCCGCATCGATGATTTAGACGGCTGTATGGAATGCGGCGCTTGCGCTAAAAATTGCCCTGCTGACGCCATAGCGGTAACACCGGGTGTCGGCTGTGCCTCTTACATTATTCAGACCTGGATCAAAGGCAAAAACACCGCTGTCTGCTGCGGCAATTAGAACCTATTTCAAAAATGCATCTAACGCCCAAGGGCATTGTTGTAAACCGATTCAAAATGCTCGAATACTAAAGTGTATGCTCCACTTTTGAATCGGTT
>CAZJHF010000009.1:0-3155 GCA_964545505.1 uncultured Desulfobacterales bacterium
TAATTTCACCCCGTAAGCCGCATACAATCATGCGTTTTTGGACACCGATCTGAGGCGCCGCCAATCCTTTATGCAGGGAAGCTTTGAATAAAAAGGCGAAAGGTGCATGGTATTGCAAAATTGAAATCATCGAATTGGCGAGGGTAACGGTGGTATCATCAATTAAATCAATCGATTCTGAAGCGGTGCGTAGAATCGGATTGGGGAATTCGACAATATCGACAATATGATGGTTTTGTTTGTAGCGTTTTAGAAATGAATAGATGCCGGTTGTGCCGATTAGGCCGGCCAGTCCAAATTTTAAAAATCTTCTCCTAGTCCACACGTTCAATGGTCTCCGAATTTAATTGCCGTTTTTTCCGGCCTCGCGGCGGTACCAGCGGGCCAGTCGTTCGGGAGAAATACCCAGGTAAAAGGCGATGACGATCATCTGATTAACCAGCCATGTTTTCAATATGCCAAAATGCTGCCAGCGGCGCGGCGAGGTGATGACCGCAGCGGGCAGGATAACAATTTTGCCCTTGCGCCGCAGGCGGCGCACCAGAATAAAATCCTCCATGATCGGCAGGTCTGCAAAACCACCAGCGGCTTCAAAAATCGATTTTTTCATAAACAGGGCCTGGTCGCCATACGGTAGCTGCAAATAGCGAGAGCGCAGATCGGCCATGCGTTCAACAAAATGAATGCCGGCAGCGCGCGAATCGATAGCCAGCCGGAATGCGCCGGCGACTACCCCCGTTTGAGCGAGTGCCGTAAGGATTTGGTAGTGGAAGTCTTGCGGCAGGCGCGTATCGGCGTGCAAAAAAATCAGCACCTCACCTGTTGCTGTTTTGGCCCCGCAGTTCATCTGGCGGGCTTTACCCGGATCGGTTCGCAGCACTTTAGCGCCCTTCCTTCTGGCCAGTTCAACGGTCTTGTCGGTGCTACCGCCGTCTACGACGATCACTTCCAGATGGTCGACATCCTGAAGAGCGCAAAGGGTGCCTTCGATGGTGGCGGCTTCGTTGAGTGCCGGAATGATGATGGAGAGATTTTGGGTTCCCGGCTGTTGGTCCGCTGCCTTTTGGGCCTGCTGCCAGGCAGGCAGGTCGGCGGGTCGATCCACATCGGCAAGGCTTTCCAAACGGGTCAGTTGGAGCCCGTGATCTTTGGCAATTTGCAGGGTCTGCGCCATAACGCCGTCGCTTCCCCAGTTGATTCCCTCAAACAGCCGGCCATAGCGATCGGCCGTTTGCGATTTTCGGATGCCGATCAGGTAATAGCCGCCGTCTTTGGCCGGGCCCAGGACCAGATCTTTTTGGCGCAGCACTTCAAAGGCTTGCCGAATGATATCGGCGGAAATCCCCGGGATGTCGCTGCCGACGATGACGGCTGTCGCCACATTGTCCTCAAATGCTGCTTTGAAAGCCTGTTGCATGCGCTGGCCCAGGTTGCCGTCGCCCTGCGGCCGATAAATAAGATTCGATCCCAACCATTCCTGCATCAGGATTGCATTGCCGCCTTCGTAGCGAACTTCAACGCTCGGCCCGTTTTGACCGTTGAAGGGTGCCACTGTTGCGATAATATGTTCGGTCATCTGACGCTGCAGGCGGGCCGTACCCTGCGTTCCCAGGGCAGGAATCATACGGGTTTTGGTCTTTCCGGGCTCGGGAAAGCGGGTGAAGACAATCAAGCGATCTGGCCGTGCTGCCGGCATTGGGTTGCTCCTGCCTGAACTCAGGTTGCGATGGTGCCGCCTCAGGTAAAACCCGAGCCGGCCGCACAGGTATAGCAGTGCTCAGCAGTCATGATGGGGTTACCCGGTTCAGGTGGCCCCGCCATCTCGGAAACATGGATTTTCCGGCCGCACATATAAAGACCCCGTGCCAGGTTAAAGTCGCAATCGTACAGATAGCCGTCCCAGGAAACCGAAACCTGGCTGCGGCACATCAGCCCTTCAATGGCGCAGGGATTAAAATTGGCCACCAGTTTTTTAAGGTAGGCGTCATAATTACCCGTTTGAATCAGCCACCGTTTGAAACGGCCCAGCGGCGCATTGGCAAAATTAAACAGGTGGTTAAACGCCAACCCCCAGTTTTGCCCCAGAATTTGATGGTAGCGCTTTTCGATTTGATCCTGATTGGGCGGCATAAAAGCCCCGGTGGGATTGGAGACCAGATTCAATTCCAGACCGGTTCCATCATGTCCGTAGCCCCGGGCATTGAGCGCTTTGAGCATTGCAATGCTTTCGTCAAAAATGCCCTCGCCACGTTGCGCATCCATCTGGGACAGGTTCAGCGATGGAAATGATGCCACGATCACCACCCCATGGGACTTGAGTACACCCATCAGGCGGGTCATGTTTTCCTTCAGCGCTGACAGGTTGGAGCGCAACATGATTCGCGGCGTCCAGGGCGCGATTTGTTGGATTAAATCGGGCAGCAGCGGATTGAGTTCCGGTGCGCCGCCGGTGATGTCGATGGTTTCAAAACGGCAGCGCCGTGCATAGGCGACCACGGCTTTAAGCGTTTGCCGGTCCATATTTTCCTTTTTGCGGCCCGGTCCGGCATTTAAATGACAGTGGCGGCAAATCTGATTGCACAAAAAACCTAAATTGATTTGCATGGTCGCCGCCGCCTGGCGAACCAGTGTGAGGTCATGCCGGTCCAGGGTCGACTTAAATGGTGGGATGTCGGGGGTTTTGGCCGGCAAAGATGTCTGCATTTCCGCTATGTTTGCTTGTGGGGGCATCTGATCTCGGTTACATTGATAATTTTTCTGCGACATTGCGCATCTGAACGCCATGAACCAGGGAAGCACCGCCGCGGATCGCGCTGACGACGTGGACGGCTTCAGTCATCTCCGCCAGATTGGATCCTTTTTCCAGGCAGGCCTGGGTGTAAGCATCGATGCAATAAGGGCACTGGACCGCATGAGCAACCGCCAGAGCAATCAGCGCCTTCTCGCGTTCGCTCAATTCTCCATCGCTAAAAACCGCATTGTAATATTCAAAAAATTTACGGGCCAGATCCGGTGCTTCTTTGCCGATTTCTTCAAATTTAGGAAGATCTTCGGGTTTGTAATAGGTTTCCATTCAATATGTCTCCTCTTATTTATTCTGCAATCGATTCCTCTATGTCGTCTATGGTAGGTGATACTTACAAATCAGGTTTCAG
>CAZJHF010000009.1:3255-26320 GCA_964545505.1 uncultured Desulfobacterales bacterium
CCTGACACCTGAAACCTTGGCTAACCCATATGCTTGATGATCTCCTGGCCAAACTCGGAGCACTTGACCTGCTTGGCATCCCTGATTTGGCGGGCTAGATCATAGGTTACGGTTTTGGCTTCGATTGCCGCTTGCAGGGCATCGCGAATCAATCGGGATGCCTCATGCCATCCCATATGAACCAGCATCATGGCGCCCGAGAGGATCAGCGAGCTGGGATTGACTTTGTCCAGACCGGCATATTTGGGAGCAGTGCCATGAGTGGCTTCGAAGACGGCGCAGCGATCGCCGATATTGGCCCCCGGTGCCATCCCCAATCCGCCCACCTGAGCGGCCAGGGCATCTGACAGATAATCACCGTTTAAGTTTGGCGTGGCAATCACGCCGAATTCATTCGGACGCAGCAAAACCTGCTGAAAGAGCATGTCGGCGATGCGATCTTTGATCACCACTTTGCCCTGTGGTTGCTTGCCCTGATAGTCGTCCCATAGCTGTGTTTCGGTGATTGTCTGGTCTTTGAATTTTTCGGCAGCCACCTCATAGCCCCATTGGGCGAAAGCGCCTTCGGTGAATTTCATGATATTGCCCTTATGCATTAGCGTCACGCTGCCAAATCCGTTGTCCAGGGTATATGCAATCGCTCTGGCCACCAGCCGCTTGGTATTGGTTGCACTGATGGGTTTGATGCCAATACCCGCATCGACGGGCAAGGTGGTGCCCATTTGCTCGTTTAAAAATTGCCGTACTTTGTCAGCATCCGGACTGCCGGATTGATACTCGATACCGGCATACAGGTCTTCGGTGTTTTCGCGAAAAATAACCATATTAACGCTTTGCGGATCTTTCACGGGACTGGGGACCGACTTGATATATTTTATCGGGCGCACGCAGGCATATAGATCAAGGACCTGGCGGATGGTCACATTCAGGCTGCGGATCCCTTTTCCCACAGGGGTTGTCATGGGGCCCTTAATGGCTACTGCATGCTTTTCAATATCCGCCAGAGTTTCATCCGGGAGCCAGTTTCCGGTTTTTTTAAATGCTTTTTCACCGGCCAAAACCTCAAGCCATTCAATCTGCTTCTGACCCGCATACGCTTTTTGGACGGCCGCATCAATAACCTGGCGTGTTGCCTGCCAGATTTCCGGTCCAATGCCGTCTCCTTCGATAAACGGAATCCGGGGTGTATCCGGAACGTTCAGGGTGCCGTCCGGGTTTATGGTAATGAGATTTTCAGTTCCCATGACTCAGCCTTTCTCTTCTTTGTTGGGTGACCTTCAGGGCAGCCCACCGCGGCTGCCTTCTTGTAGCCGGCACGGTGGCCGGCCCTACATCCATTTATGCCATGAGTATGGATACTCTTTCCAATTTTTCACCAGACCAACTCGGACGGGGTTGGTCACAATATATTCTGCAACCATTTTAATATCTTCCTCTTTTCTCAAGGCATGATCATAAAAACTTCTTTGCCAGCAAGAGCCTACATGTCCGATTTTTCCTAAAAGATTTGCCGTGTAGCTTTTCCAGCCATTTATAAGATCAATTAAATTACCATCCTTTGGAGAGATTTGAAGATGCAAATGATCCGGCATCAGACAATACGAATAGCAAATTACTCCTTTACCGAATGGTCCCGTTTTAAGAGTCTCGAGAATTTTTTCCGCCCAAGCAGAATCTTTAAAAATGGGTCGTCGATCTTTGACGCAGATGGTAATGCTGAAAATTTGATTTGGATTTGAGTATATCTCCTTTGCGAGACGAATGTTTTTTCTTCTTTTTAAGGTCATTAAAATAATAAAAATTTTTTGTCGTCCGGCGCGGTGGTCGATCCATTTCATTGCATCCCGGGTTTTGCGTAGGGCAGCCCACCGCGGCTGCCGTCTCTGGCCGGCCTAACTCCGATATGCCCACATTTAATCAGCCATTATCTTTCGCAATACATACGGCAAAATACCACCGTGTTTAAAATATTCCACGTCAATATCCGTGTTCAATCGGGCGGTGACATCAAAATCAATTTTACTGCCGTCCGGCTTAACCGCCTGCACGCCAAGAGTTTTTAGCGGTGCGATGCTTTCAATACCGGTGATGGTGTAGGTTTCCGAGCCGTCCAGTCCCAGGCTTTGCCAGCTATCGCCCTCTTTAAAGGTGAGCGGCAACACGCCCATACCCACCAGATTGCTGCGGTGAATTCTTTCATAAGATTCGGCGATGACGGCTTTAACGCCCAACAGCTGGGATCCTTTTGCCGCCCAGTCCCGTGATGAGCCGGTGCCGTATTCCTTACCGCCTAAAACCACCTGCGGTTTATCTTCGGCAATGTATTGCATGGCGGCGTCATAAACAAACATTTCCTCACGTTCCGGAAATTTGAGTGTATAACTACCTTCTTTGGGATCCACCAGCCGGTTTTTAATGCGGATGTTACCAAAAGTGCCGCGCATCATGACCTCGTGGTTCCCCCGGCGGGATCCGTAGGAATTAAAATCAGCCGGTGCCACCTTTTTTTCGATTAAATATTTGCCCGCCGGATAGTCCGGCGGGATGGCGCCGGCCGGAGAAATGTGGTCGGTGGTCAGCGAATCGCCTAAAATCAGCAAAACGCCTGCATTTTGAACATCATCCGGCTGGGAGATATCCAGCCCAAATCCCTGAAAATAGGGCGGCTTGCGAATGTATGTCGATTGTGCCTGCCATTCAAAGGTGGTGCCTTCCGCCACCGGAAGCTGGCGCCAAAAATCATCGCCGTCAAATATTCGGGCGTACTCTTCTTTGAAATATTGTTGTTTGACATGCGAGTGGATCAAGCTTTCAATTTCTTCGGCTGTCGGCCAGATATCCTTCAGGTATACCGGTTGGCCGTCTGGATCCTGACCGAGCGGTTCGCTGGTCAGATCGATGTCGATGCTGCCGGCAATGGCAAAGGCCACCACCAGCATCGGGGATGCCAGAAAATTACCGCGGACCTGCTGATGAATGCGGGCTTCAAAATTACGGTTGCCCGAAAGCACGGCCGCGACGGTTAAACCCTTGTCTTTAACCGCCTTATCAATTTCAGGCGGCAGGGGACCGCTATTGCCGATACAGGTCGTGCAGCCGAATCCGGCCAGATAAAAACCCAGACGTTCCAGATAAGACAACAACTGGGCGTCCCTTAAATAATCGATGACGACTTTTGAGCCCGGCGCCAGAGAGGTCTTCACATAGGCGGGTACGTGCAATCCTTTTTCAACGGCCTTCCTGGCCACCAGTCCGGCACCCAGCATCACAAACGGATTGGAGGTATTGGTACAGGAGGTAATGGCTGCGATGACGATGTCTCCATCGCAAAGCCTGACGGCTTCGCCGTTGACCACGATTTGACAGGCTTTCTTTTTGGGCGTGCAGTCCTCGGGACGGCTGGTTTTTGAGCCGGATTCATCGTGGTATTTGGATATATGCTCAATATCGGTGTCGCGCTCATATGAGCAGCCGAGCTGGGTGGCAAAGCTCTGTTTCAGGTCTTTGAGGTTGATGCGGTCCTGGGGCCGGGCCGGGCCGGCCACGCAGGGCACCACCGTAGACAGATCGAATTCGACGATTTGAGAGTATTCGGGCTCACGGGCATCCGTGTAAAAAAGTCCCTGCTTTCTGGCATAGGCTTCAACGATTTCAGCCTGGTCGATCCGGTTGGTCATTTTGAGGTAATCAATGGTTTTATCATCGATGGGGAAAAATCCCAAAGTGGCGCCGTATTCCGGGGTCATATTGGCCAGTGTGGCCCGATCGGTGACGGTCAGGTTTTTCATACCAGGGCCGAAAAATTCTACAAATTTTTCAACCACGTTGAGCTGACGTAGCAATTCGGTGACGGTCAGCACCAGGTCGGTTGCCGTGATGCCGGCAGACAGTTCACCCACCAGTTTGACACCAATGACCTGCGGAATGGACATGTAGTAGGGTTGCCCTAATGTAACGGCTTCGGCTTCGATGCCACCCACTCCCCAACCCATAACGCCAATGGCGTTAATCATTGGCGTGTGCGAGTCGGTGCCCACCAGGGTGTCCGGATAGGTCACCATCGCATTGCCGTCTTTTTCGATCATCACCACCCGCCCCAGATGCTCCAGATTCACCTGGTGGCAGATGCCCGAGTTCGGGGGGACGACGTTAAAATTATCAAAGCTTTTCTGGGCCCACTTCAGCAGGGCATAGCGCTCGGCGTTGCGCTCGTACTCTTTGGCGACATTTTGGGTGATGGCGTCGGCGGTGCCAAAATAGTCGACCTGCACCGAGTGATCGACAATCAGATCCACCGGAACCAGTGGATTGATCTTTTGCGGATCGCCGCCCAGTTCTTTGACGGCATCACGCATGGCCGCAAGATCGACCACCGCCGGAACGCCCGTAAAATCCTGCATCAGCACCCTTGCCGGGTGGTACGGAATTTCAACCGGCGTATCGTAGCTTTTTTGCCAGCGCGCGATATTGTTCAGGTCTTCTTCGAGGACCACGTGCCCGTCCAGCTTGCGCAGCAGGTTTTCAACCAGGATTTTAATGGAATAGGGCAGGCGTTGAATATCGGCGATGCCGTTTTTTTCCAGCCGTGTAATATCAAAAAAGGTGTAGGTTCCCTTTTTTGTATCTAATTTTGTGCGATAATCTGTGTTTTGCATCGGATGTTCCTTTTCTTCATAATTCATGGAGTGCTGGAGTGTTGGAGTAATGAATTCGGAATATCGTTCCGAGTTGCGAGTGATGCGTCACGCGTTATGCACCGCTATATCCAAGTCCGAATTTCAACTCGCAACCCGGAACCCGAAACAGGCAACATTTTGATCCCATCACTCCAATACTCCACTACTCCAACTTTTTAATAGCTTCGATCCTGTATACATACTTTACCCAATCGTCGCCGTAGTAATCTTCGGCCACGATGCGCAGCGGAAAACCGTGTCGTTGTGGCAATTTTTGGCCGTTGACTTGATAGGCCAGAAAGATTTTATCCGATCGGACATCGGCGATCGGGAAGCGCTCGACTTTTTCGCGGGTGCCTTGCGGCCCATAAACAGCGATATGAGTGGTATCGGCTTCCATCTGTGCCAGATCCAATACCGTCATCAGCGAAATTCCCTTCCATTTTCCGTGATTGACAAAGACACCGGGGCAAATCAACAATACGTTACGCTCGATCGAGGGAAGCTTGATGATTTCTGTATAGGGGAGTCGGGTTGGCACGGCGACATTGCCCTCGACGATCAAACGCCAGGAGGGCATATGCACGGGATGATTGCTCAAGCCCATGGTATCAAAAGCGTCTAATGGCAGAACCTCCAGATTGCGGGTGTCCAGTGTAGCCGGATCTTTATTGCGCAAGGTCGATAGGTCCGTGTCCCGCGGAACGATAAACCGTTTGGTTTGGGCCCAGGCCTTTTTCAGCGTGATCCTGACCGTCGTGATAACCAGACCCAACCCGGCCAGCAGTTTTAAGGCCCAGGTGATGAATTGCCTTCGTGTTTTCATTTGCTTTTGCGTTTCAGGTGCCGGATGCCACCCTGTGCGGCGACGATGACCTCGCTGGCCAGACCCAGAAAAAGCCCATGTTCAACAACTCCGGCGCGCTCGTTCAGCCTGATCGCCAGAGCGGCTGGATCCGGCATCGCGCCGAAATTCGCATCCAGAATATAATTGTGTTGATCGGTTTTATAGGGCTGGCCTTTTTCAGCGCGGCGCCTGCTGACCGCTGCCCCCAGCGATTGTAGAAAGCCGGCTTCGGTTTTGGCGGCAAAGGGGATCACTTCCACCGGCAGGGCCCAGTGGGTGCCAAGACAGTCTGAAAGTTTGCTTTCATCGACGATGATGATATTCGTGCGGCTGGCCTGCGCAACGACTTTTTCGCGCAACAGCGCACCGCCGCCGCCTTTGATCAAATTCAGCTCCGGATCGACCTCATCGGCCCCATCGATCGTCACATCGATTTGCGGCTGTTCATCCAGAGTTGCCAGGGGGATATCCAGTTCGCGGGCCAGTTTTTCAGTCCGAATGGAGGTTGGAATCCCGATGATGTTTTCAAGATCACCGGATTTGAGGCGCTCGCCGATACGAATCACAGCAAACGATGTCGTGCTGCCGGTACCCAGGCCTATGATCATACCGGATTCGACCGATTCCACAGCGCGGTGCGCTGCTTTTTGTTTTAATTCATCCTGCTTTTTCAAGTCCATCAATCTCTGCGTGTTATTATCTCAAGTTTTATATTCTCAACCGTCATCAGGCCTTTGCCAATATCACACATGTCGGCTGTCTTCGGGAGGAAAGTGTTATGAGACCGCATGGCCGCTTGCTGTTGATATCGCCTCCAGTAAAAATGGTTTTCCGACCTCAGAATCGCATAAAGAAATGCACCGATCCTATGCGGCTTTCAGTTTCTTGCATTTTTCAGCGATACTTTCCAGCAGTTTGGCAAAGGGCCTGGCAAAAGCCACCACGCCGTCTTCCTGCAGTTTCTGAGTGACGGCATCCAGATCGATGCCCAGATCGGCCAGTTGGGCAACCTGGCTTTGCGCCTCTTCGAGCCCCCGGGTAAGGGTTTCGGCCACCCGACCGTGGTCCATGAAACTGTCCAGGGTTGCCGGTGGCAGAGTGTTGACCGTATCCGGCCCGATAAGTTCATCGACATAAAGGTTGTCCGGGTAGGCCGGATTTTTGGTGCTGGTACTGGCCCACAGAACGCGTTGTACCTGCGCGCCCTGAGCAGCCAGCTGTTGCCAGCGGGGTTGCCTGATAATGGTTTTGTACTCGGCATAAGCGATTTTCGAGTTGGCAACCGCAATTTTGCCCAGCAGCGTTGAGTCGCCGATTTTTTCTAATTCCCTGTCCACCGCCGTATCCACGCGGCTGACAAAAAATGATGCCACTGAAGCCACGCGATCAATCGCATGCCCGCCCCTGACGCTGGGACCGGTGGCTGCCAGTTGCTCGAGTCCGGCCTGATAGGCTTCAGTGACGGCCTTATAGTTTTGCAGGCCAAATATCAGGGTGACATTGACATTGACGCCGCACCCGATCAATTCGGCAATTGCCGGCAGCCCTTCTCTGGTGGCCGGCACTTTGATCATAACATTGGGCCGGTCTACGGCTTCAAACAGGCGCTTGGCCTCGGCCACGCTCTTATCCGTTTCGTAGGCCAGCTCCGGGCTGACCTCCAGGCTGACATAACCGTCTTTGCCGTTCGTCGAATCATAGACACCGCGCAGCGTGTCGGTGGCCAGCGTAATATCTTTTATGGCCAGCGCTTCATAAATTTGTTCAATCGAGCCATCGGTTTTAACCAGGGGCTTCAAATCCTCATCATAATCGTTGCTGCCGGCAATGGCCTTCTCAAAGATGGCCGGATTGGACGTCACCCCCCTTATGCCGGAGTCGACCATTTGCTTGAGCTCGCCGGAGGTTAATAAAGAGCGTTGAATATAGTCCAACCAGATAGATTGGCCCATTTCCGCAAGTTCGATCAGTTTTGACATACCCTTCTCCTTCTCCTCGTATTTTCGATGCACACAGGATGTATTTTTAAATACATTCCAGCGCTTTTTCAACCACCTGATCGGCGGTTAGCCCAAATTTTTCAAACAGTGTCTGTGCAGGAGCCGATGCACCGAAATGATCCAGGCCAACGACCTGACCGCCATCGCCAACGTAGCGATGCCAGCCCTGGGGGCTGCCGGCTTCGATGGCAATTTTAGCCTTGACCGTCGGCGGCAAGACCTGCTGGCGGTAATCGGCCGGCTGGGCATCAAAAAGTTCCCAGCAGGGCATGCTGACCACGCGGGTGGCCTTACCCCGGGCGGTAAGCATCTCAGCGGCTTTGAGGGCAATGTGCACTTCCGATCCGCTGGCAATTAGAATAATCTCCGGTTGGTTGTTGGCGGCTTCACTGAGAATGTAGGCTCCCTGGTGAAGGCCGTCGGCGGACGCATACTGTGACTGGCGGTTGAGGGTGGGAAGATTTTGTCGCGTCAGGGCAAGCGCCACCGGTCCGTCACGGTGCTCAATGGCGGCCTGCCAGGCCTGGGCGGTTTCATTGGCATCACAGGGCCGAATGAGCAATAGATTCGGCACTGCCCGTAAGGCTGCCAGTTGTTCGATGGGTTGATGGGTGGGGCCGTCTTCACCCAGGCCGATGCTGTCATGGGTAAACACATAAATAACCTGCTGTTCGGTGAGTGCCGCCAGGCGGATGGCCGGTCGCATGTAATCAGAAAAGATAAGAAATGTGGCGCCGTAAGGAATTAATCCGCCGTGCAGCGCCATACCGTTTAAAATGCCGCCCATCCCGTGCTCCCGCACCCCAAAGCGCAGGTTGCGGCCGGCATAATTTTCGGCCTGGAAGTCAGCCTCATTGTCAATCAGGGTTTTGGTAGAAGGTGCCAGGTCCGCCGACCCCCCAACGAGGTTGGCGACTGTCGGGGCCACCGCATTCAATACTTTTCCGGAGGCAACCCGGGTTGCCATTCCCTTCTGATCGGGTTCAAATTCCGGAATATCCTTTTCCCATCCGTCCGGCAGCTGATTGTTTAACCAGCGACGGCACTCGGTGGCCGCTTCATTAAACTCCGTCTGATAGGCTTCAAAAGCTTTTTGCCAGCGGGTTTCAAGTTTTTGTCCGACTTCGATGGCCCTGCGAAAATGGCTCAATGCTTCATCCGGAATCAAAAATTCAGAATCCGGTGGCCAGGCCAGATTTTCTTTGGTACGCTGAATCTCTTCAAGCCCCAGTGGCTCTCCATGTGCGCTGGGCGTATCCTGTTTGTTGGGACTTCCATAGCCGATGTGGGTACGGACGGCGATCAATGACGGCCGGCCGGTTTCATTCTGGGCCTCGACAATCGCCTGCTCCAGCGCCGGCAGGTCATTGCCGTCTTCGACATATTGAACCTGCCAGTCATAGGATTCAAAACGTCCGTTGCGGTTTTCGGTAAATGCAATATCGGTATCACCTTCGATGGATATGTGGTTGTCGTCGTAGAAATAGATCAGCTTGCCCAGGCCAAGGTGTCCGGCCAGTGAGGCGGCCTCATGTGAAATACCCTCCATTAAATCCCCGTCGCTGACAATACCGTAGGTAAAATGATCGATAATTTGATGGCCGGGTTGGTTAAAGTGGGCTGCCAGATACCGCTCGGCCAGGGCCATCCCGATCCCGTTGGCAAATCCCTGGCCCAGCGGGCCGGTGGTGGTTTCGACACCCGGTGTAACCCCATATTCGGGATGACCGGGTGTTTTGCTGCCCCATTGACGAAAATTCTGTATCTCTTCCAGCGACAGGTCGTAACCGCTCAAATGCAACAGGCTATAAATCAGCATCGAGCCGTGCCCGGCTGAGAGCACAAAACGGTCGCGATTGGGCCATTCCGGATTTTGAGGATTGTGCCTCAAAAAGCGCGTCCAGAGAATATACGCCATCGCGGCGGCTCCCATGGGCATTCCAGGGTGCCCCGAGTTGGCTCTCTGCACCCCATCGGCTGATAACATTCGAATTGTATTGATACATAACTGGTCAAGTTCGCTCGACATTCTCTCTCCCCCCGCGGCGATTGATAGATGTTAGTTTACGGGCATATGGTAACCACGTAAAATCAACCACGAAAGCACGGAAATTCGAAAACACAAAAGAAATGAAAAAATTTCGTGCTTTTAAGATTTCGTGTTTTCGTGCTTAAAAAATATTTCTGAATTTTATCGTTAAGTCTCTTCTTTTTTGATTTTTTTAATAATTTTGGGGATAAAAAACGAAAAAATAAACAACCCGATGGAGAAAAATACCTTAAACGAAATAAGCTCACCCCAGTTGCCTGACGTCCAGACCTCTTTCAGGGTTCCGATAAAAAAAGTAAATATAAAGGTACCAACGATGATACCCAGACCGGTTCCCGCAAGGTAATCCCAAAAACGGACCTTGGTCAAGCCCATCCCAAAATTCATAGCGGTAAACGGAAAGTATACCAGCCGAAGATACAGAACGGTGGCGAAACCGTTGCGCTCGATGGCATCATCATATTTTTTAAGTTTATCGCCGATTAATGATGCTGCAAATTCTCTTCCCAGCGTTCGACCGATGATGAAAGAAACGCTGGCGCCGATCATGGCCCCGATCCACACCCAAGCAAATCCCCAGTAGGCGCCAAAAATAGCCGCTCCCAATGCGGTGAGCAGCGTGCCGGGTAAAAACAGACAGATCCCAACAGCATATATAAGGATGAAAATAATCGGCCCCCAAAAGCCGGTCCTATTTAAAAACTGACCCAACATTTCAGGGGTCAGGTATTGTTTAATCGGTGTTAAGCGCACCATCAAAATGGCGCCAATAATAAATGCCACGAGTATCAGCGCT
Organism: uncultured Desulfobacterales bacterium; assembly: GCA_964545505.1. Lineage (GTDB taxonomy): Bacteria > Desulfobacterota > Desulfobacteria > Desulfobacterales > JAHEIW01 > JAHEIW01. Next base: position 13,625 of record CAZJHF010000009.1, read on the forward strand.
TTTACAAGCGCTTTTTTGCGGTTGTTAACTGTCGGTTGCATGACGTCTTCCATATCGAACTCTCCTCAGATGTCAATATCTGTATCAGTATCAAGGTTGAATGCTTCACTATCCAATCCCAAAAACAGGCTTCTGTCCAGGTACCGGCCACTGGCTGCTGTCGGTCTATCAGGTTTCAGGTGTCAGGCCTTCGGTGGCCGGTTCCCAATCATTGCCACTTAGTGGCTTAATGGTCGTATGTTTTCGCTATTTTCTGATTTTAGTCTTATGTTCCCCGACACCTGACACCTGAAACCACATCATTTGAGCTTTTCGATCGCCTTAGGGCCCTTGGTTCCGGCTTCATAGAAATGAAGCAATTTTGCCTGATCGTCACAGATTTCACAGCGATCCAGGATGGGTGTCAGGAATTTCCAGCACAGTTCTACACCATCCTGACGCCAGAACAGCATTTGATCGCCGAGCATGCAATCGATCAGTGCCCGCGCATAGGCGTCCAGAACGGGACCGCTTGAATTTTGCTGATAATTAAAGTCCATCGTGACGGTGCGCAGGCAGACCGTGGCACCGGGATTTTTAGTTTGAAAGGTGAGGGTAATTTTTTCCTCAGGGTAGATCCCCAGAATCAGCCGGTTGGCCGGAATGGTTGCGCCCAGTGTATGCCTAAACATCGAATGCGGTACGTTTTTAAACTGGATGGCGATTTCGGTCAATTTTTGGTCCAGGCGTTTGCCTGAGGTCAGGTAAAACGGAACCCCCTGCCAGCGCCAGTTGTCAAGGTTGACCTTCATCAGGGCAAAGGTGGGCGTCAGCGAGTCAGCCGCCACACCCGGTTCATCACGATAGGCGCGCACTGTCTGGCCATCAACGGTGCCGGCTGCATATTGTCCCAGTACCAGGTTTTCATTGAGACGATCCACCTGGAAAGGCCGCAAGGCACGAAATACCTTGATTTTCTCGTCTCTGACCTGATCGGCTTCGAAACGGGAGGGCGGTTCCATGGCCGTAAGCGCCACCAGCTGCATCATATGATTCTGGAACATGTCTCTTAAAACCCCGGATTGTTCATAATAGCCGGCACGATGTTCGACGCCCAGCTCTTCAATGGCGGTGATGGCAACATACTCTACATAGCGTCGATTCCATATGGGCTCAAACAGTGAGTTGGCAAAACGCAGCATCAATACATTTTGTACGGTTTCTTTGGCCAGATAGTGGTCGATTCTGAAAATCTGATGTTCCGTGAAATCCCGGCTGAGGCTTTGATCCAGATCGACAGCCGTTTTCAGATCGGTGCCAAACGGTTTTTCCACAACAATGCGTGACCAACCGTTGCCGTTTTGATGTTCATCTGCCAGGCCCACCTTGCCGATCAGGTGGGCCGCGGATTTATAAACCGACGGCGGCAGAGCCATATAAAAAATGCGGTTGCCGCGCGTGTTAAACTCTTGATCCAGATCCCGTAATGCCTGGGCCATATGTTTGAAAGATTCCAGATCTGCAAAATCAGCGTAGCGATAATGAAGCGCTCTGGCAAAATCGGGCCAGCGGTTTTCGTCGTAAACCCCGGCCTTTTTTAAAGCGGCTTGCATGTTGCTTCTGAACTCCGCATCGCTGACATCTATATGGCTGGTGCCCACAATTAAAAAAGGCTCCGGCAGGCCGGCATTCAAATACAGATTAAACAGCTGTGGCATTAGCTTGCGCGAGGTTAAATCGCCGGTGGCTCCCATAATAATGATGGTGCAGGGTTCACTGGGTTCGGGCATGACACACTCTTGCGGCGCCAGCCCCAGATCCGGCGCGCTTACCATTGCCATGGTTTTTTCGACACCATCGGTATCGGCGGTCTTAATGTCCATATTGTTCTCCCCAAAATAAACCTTTAATTTAGATTGTGCTATGGTATTAATCAGCTCAAGCAGGTCATCAATAGGCTTCTGAATCTTTTCATGAGACAATGCGTTTTTGCTCGAGGTGATATCTTATATCAGCGCCCGGATATTTGACAGCGGGCCCATATTGGGGATTGACGGGATCGCGTTTTGGGTAATCCTAAGGCATTAAATCAGTCCTCAATATGGGGCCGCTTAGTACATTGCTTTTGATAGCATCTCGCGCAAATATGCATTGTCGATCCTCACGAACAAAACTAATTCTTCAATCGCCTTTTATTCTCAGCTCACTCCTTTTTGGAAACCACCGCATGCCCACCAAACTCGCGGCGTAAGGCCGCCAGCACCCGCTCGGTAAATGGGTCCTGCTGCCGTGAGCGAAAGCGCCGCATCAGCGAAAGCGTGATCACTTCTGCCGGCACACCGGTTTCGACCGCCTGCTGTACCGTCCAGCGCCCCTCACCGGAGTCCGGCACATAACCGGTGATGTCGGTCAGTTCGGCATCTTTGTTAAAGGCATCTTCAGCCAGCTCCAACAACCACGAGCGAATCACGCTGCCCTGGTTCCACAGGTGGGCAATTTTGGCATAGTCGAAAGATTCGGCAAACTCAGAAGCATCCAGAATTTCAAAACCTTCTCCGTAGGCCTGCATGAGGCCATACTCAATACCGTTGTGGATCATTTTTACAAAATGACCCGCCCCGCTCTTGCCGCAATACAGATAGCCGTCTTTGGGGGCCAGTGTTTTAAATATGGGCTCAAGATAGTTGAAAACAGCCTCTTCACCGCCCATCATCATGCAATAGCCGACCTCCAGGCCCCAGATCCCGCCGCTGACACCGACATCCATATAATGGATGCCCGCTGCCTGCAGTGCCTCGTAGCGGCGACGGTCATCCTTATAAAATGAGTTGCCGCCGTCAATAATGATATCTTCCGGGCTCAGCAATTCTTTTAAGCGGCTGATGGTCTCCTCCACCGGCTTACCGGCTGGCAGCATGATCCAGACAATGCGGGGACCTGAAAGCACTTCGACAACCTGCTGCAGCGAATTCACTCCGCTGGCGCCTTCAGCGCTGATTTGCTGAACCGCCTCTTTGGACAGATCATAAGCGATGATCTCATGACCTCCCTGCATCAGCCGTCTGGCCATATTCATCCCCATTTTCCCCAATCCAATCATTGCAAGTTTCATGCTTTTGTCTCCATTGTTAACGTTTAATTTGGTTACGCTCCGGTTTAATCTTATTTTAGGATTTGACCTCGCAGGCCCTGCCTTTTAGATGAAAGAAAAATTTCAAACCTTTCTGAACCTTTTCTGAGAATATTTTGGGAGAAAAGAAATTGCCGGCCACGCGTTTATTGATTTCACCCATGGTCGGATAAGGATGCACGGCTGCTGCCAGGGTGGCCAGTTTGACTTTGCCGTTTAAGACGGCCACCCACTCGGCCAGCAGGTCCCCGGCGTGGGGCCCTAAAATCTGGACGCCGATGGGTTTTTCCTTCTCATCCAGAATCATTTTGATTTTTCCGACCTTCTCGCCCTCGGCCACACTGCGGTCATTGTCTTTAAAATCTTCGGTAAAAACTTTGTAATCAATGCCGGCATCCCGGGCCATTTTTTCATTCATGCCGATATTTCCCAGGGGTGGATCAGTGAACGTACACCAGGGCATATATGTATAGTTGGCTTTGCGGGGCAGATGAAAAATGGCATTACCGACCACGATACCGCCCTCATAGCCGGCGGCGTGGGTGAATTGAAAGCCCCCGTTGACATCACCGACCGCATAGATATGCTTGTGATTGGTTCGCATGCGATTGTCGACCTTAATGCCGCGCCGATCATGCTCGACCTCGATGGATTCGAGCCCGAGGCCGTCAATATTGGCGATGCGACCCAGGGCCACCAGCAACGTATCTGCCTTAAGGCTAACAACGCTACCGTCTTTGTGTTTGACCGTCACCTGTCGTTCGCTACCCAGGTCGCTTACGGCTTGAATTGTGTGGTTCACATAAAATTTGACACCTTCGGACTGCAGCGTCTCCATTACGGTGTGGGCCATCTCTTGATCATCAAATGGCAGTATTTGCGGCGCCATATCCACTACTGTGACATCAGCGCCCAATCGACTAAAGCTCTGCGCCATTTCGACACCAATGGGTCCGGCTCCCAGCACGATCATCGATTGGGGCAGTTGATCGAGGTAGAAAATTTCTTTGTTGGTCACATAAGGTGTCTGATCGAGCCCTTGAATGGGCGGAACGATGGCTGAAGATCCGGTAGCAATTACCCAGTTTTTGGCTGCGTAACTTTTGCCGTTTAGCCGAATGGCGTGTTCATCCGTAAAATTAGGATGGCCGAACTCCACCTGGACGCCCAGGCCGCAGAACCGCTCGACCGAGTCGTGGTGTTGGATGGAGCGGATCACCGCCCGCACCCTGTCTGAGACTTTTTGAAATTCAACGGGCGGCACCTCAACTTTTGGCAACCCGAATCTTTCGGCATTTTTCATCAAATGGTAGACATGGGCACTTTTGATAAGCGTTTTACTCGGGACGCAACCAAAATGCAGGCAGTCGCCGCCCAGCTCTTTTTCTTTTTCAACCAGAAGCGTTTTGGCACCCAGCTGGGCAGCTCCGGCCGCCACGGTCAGTCCGCCGGCACCGCCGCCGATGATCCCGATATCATAGTCATAATCTGGCATTTCGTCCTCTCTATCGTTCACTCGTTGAATCGCATATTATTAGCGAGGTGTAACCATATCTAAATTTAACCGGAGTATTGAAAAATGCATTCAGAGCCACTCATTGTCGTTTTTCAACTTTCCATTACTCCAACTCTCCAGTATTCCATCACTCCGGGCTTTTCAATTTTTGATATCATTCAGCGCCCAATCATAGTGCAAATATTTCACCTTGATGCGGTCCTTCTGGCGGGTTAATTTTTCCTTTAACGCTCCATTGGCATATTGCAGGTAAAATCCCAGGGCGTCCTCGTTAAAGTCTTCGGAAAACCATTTGAATATGCGGCTGACATACAGGGTATTGCCTTCCAATCGGTAACTGTCTGCATCATTAACAAAGGAGCGGGTTGAATCTTCCAGTTGCTGATCCAGCCGATCAGCCAGATAGGGTTCCGTTCTCAAGGGGGGGCAACTGGCGGCTGAACAATTAATGGCAAAATGAACGCGCGGGTCCTTGTAGCGGGGTCTGAGGATATTATGTTCCACATCATCAAGGGTGAGGACCTCGCCATTGACGCGCACCCAATCTTTTTGCCACGGGCTTTTTAAGATTGTGCCAAAATCCTTGATGGATTTGACGCCCGGGTAGTTGCTTAAAATCAATTTAATGGTCCAGGCATTGTAGGCATTGATATAGTAGGCATACTGTTCGTTGCGCGGCAGCTTTTGTGGAATCGTATTTTCGAGCACCTTTAAATATTGATCCAGTCGGTCTTCATCCTGTTTAAAGCCGGTATAATTCAGGCCTTGCGCTGTGACATATTTGCTGAGCAGGTCGGCCCAAATTTCATGATTGACCGTCGAAGCCCGGCTCGATCGCACCGGGCCCAAAGCGCCGTACACAAGCGATATGAGTATGATCAAAGCCAGTCCCCAATAGCGCTGATTCATCTTAAGATCCTTTGTAACTGATTGGTGTTTTGTTTTATTGCTATCATTTGCTTAACGGGCTGCCATTTATGATCAACCCAACTTATCCTTAATTTTCTGGCAAGATTCAGGTGAAAACCCGATTGACACCCGGTTTTACTGCCCGGTTTTGCTTTTGGTCGCATGATACTCAATAAACTTACACCAAAGTAAGGTTTGAATACGCGCAGTCAAGCAAGCGTCGAACCGCCGCAATGGCACAATGGATCAAGCTTGAATCACTGAGATAACGGCGTTGATTTCATTTGAAAAAGTATTATGTTTGAACATTCTAAAAGATAAATTTAAACTCTGAAATCATAACGTTAATGAAAGGAGCTTAAAATGGAGGAACATAGCGCAGCTGTTACGATGCATGGCAACCCGTTAACCCTGATGGGTACGGTGCTCAATGTGGGGGATACGGTTCCCGATATTGAGGTTTTGGATAACGATTTGAATGCCGTTAAACTCTCAGCGTTTAAAGGCAAGATATGTGTCATTTCAGCGGTACCGTCTCTGGATACACCAACATGTGACGTAGAAACCCGCCGTTTTAATGAAACGGCCGGTCAGCTGGGTGATGATGTCGTCATTTTAACGGTCAGCACTGATTTGCCCTTTGCCCAGAAGCGCTGGTGCGGGGCCGCCGGCGTCGATAAGGTCGTTACCCTATCAGACCACCGCGAAGCTGTCTTTGGGAGTGCTTTTGGCGTGCTTATCAAAGAGCTGCGCCTGCTGGCGCGATCCATTTTTGTTGTGGACCGCAATGGCGTCATTCAGTATATCCAGCACGTCAAAGAGCTGTCGGAGGAGCCAGATTATGATGCGGTCATCGAAGCTGTCAAAAAGCTAAGTTAACATCAACGCCGATGCGAATCGGGCAGATAAAACTCTTTCTCCGACACTTCATTTCGTTGAAAGGCTGGTCATAACGCTAAAGACCGCCGTTTTATCCATTGCTGCTTTGTACTTTTGGCCTTAACCCTGACTTATATATTCGTCTGATTTTGTCAGCCAGATCCATTGCAAGCCGCTTAAAATACTGATATAGTTTCTCAGAATGGAGTACCTTTGGCATTGTGGGTTGTTCGCAACCTGCTGTTCTACTTCCTGGTGTTACGGTCATATCTGGCTTTCTGCCAGCTAAACATATATAGTTATGAACAAACGGAAACCCGAAATCGCCAGTATTGATAACCCTGAATCGTGGGTCGACAGCTATGGCGATTTCCTGTACCGATTTGCCCTCTCAAGAGTCAAAGATCCTTCCGTTGCCGAGGATCTGGTCCAGGAAACCTTTCTGGCCGCTCTGCGCGCGCGCGAAAATTTCAAGGGCCAATCTGCCGGCAGAACATGGTTGATTGCCATACTGAAACATAAAATCGTCGATTATATCCGGAAAAAAATCCGGGAACCGTCTAGCGATAAAATCGAAACCCTGACAGACACGTTAGATCCGGACTTCGACGAACGCGGTCATTGGCAAACCCTGCCAGGCAAGTGGACGGTCAATCCGGGTAAGCTGTACGAACAAAAAGAATTTATAGATGTGCTTTATCACTGTCTGGCAGAACTTCCCGAACGCCTGGCGGAAGCCTTCATCAAGCGCGAGATGGATGGCCTCAGTACGGAGGAAATCTGTAAGGAGCTGGGAATTACGGCGACGAATAGCTGGGTTATGCTGTATCGGGCCCGTATGTCCCTGCGGCGCTGTTTAGAAAATAAGTGGTTGAGCGCAGGGTCATAAAAGGAGTGAATCTGTGCGCTGGATGTACAATTGCAAAGAAGTCTCTGAAATGGTATCAGAATCCATGGATCGAGCATTGCCCTTTTATCAACGGGTGCTGATTCGCATGCACGTTCTGATGTGCAAATATTGCACAAGATGCACAGAGCAATTCGAAGCCATCAGGGCTGCCGGTCGTTATGAAGAATTGCATGGTAAAGAGTTGGATGCTTCCCGATCGCTTTCCAATGCCGGCAAAGAAAGACTCAAAGAATTTCTTAAAAACCATCTGACTGACATACACTAAAATTTTGCCCGTGCCCTCAATTTCATCCCGATGCCGAACTTGCACTTGACAAAAAAGGCAGCGCTTGTAATCTGTAACATACGATGTCTGAGGCGATTCGCTGATGCCAAGAAAACATCAGAAACGATTTCAGTGTTTAGCGTTCACTTTTTCCGGTTTGGCCAAGCGCTAAACCTTTACACTGCAAAGGTTTAATTCAGTGGCTGATACAGTTGACCCTCGATCCATGAAGGACCGGGGCGGACGGCGTTCGCTGCCGGATCGTCGACAATATACGTCATCCGAGCATTTTCCGGAAAGACGATTTTTGCGCCATCGTCGCAGCGGGTCGGATCGAAGAAGCCTGCAAAGTCTAAAACTTCGCATAAAAAGGGAGCGCAGGCAGGCATTCCGAGAAAAATACTCAAATTAGAAGCTATCTTAATCAGGTTGAGCCCGTTAGCCGGTAAAAAAATCAAACATTTTCCTTTTTAACGGACTCAATCCCGTTTCACGAGGACCTTCGGCCGACCAAACGGACCCAACAGGCGAACCTGATAAAGTGATCTACTATTTTTGAGATAGCTTCAAAATCGCATTTTTCCCGTGGGTTCATTTTTGTTTCTCTAAGTGTTCCTATTTAGCCTCACCTTGCAGTGATTCGGGCAAGTTGCCGTTTCCGCCAATGATGCGCTCTATTTTCCGGGTAATGGTCAGTCGGTGAACCAGCTGCTCGAGAGCCTGGGCGGTTTTTTGCAACCGCTTTACAGTGACCGCCATTTCCAGAAACCGCTGTTTTTCCTGATAACTGAACCCGTCGCATGCCGCTGCCAAAAACGAAACCGATTTCGCATCCAACCGATCCCTGAAATCACCATCGGTGTATTGGCCGGTCATGGCATTTATTTGTTTGAGACGCTCCTTACATACATGGGCCAATTTTTGCGATATTTCCAATTCTGAATTTTCTGGTGGCTGGTCATCAAAAAATTCGACCCGTGCCTCTAAATAGGGTTTGTTTTCAATAAGCGCCTCTATACTAAAGCGGTTTTCGCCTTTCGTGATGATATCCATACGACCATCATCATAACGTTTTAGAATATCTATAATACGCGCTGTACAACCTTTGGTTTCGAATTGCTTGCCGCTAAAATACACGACACCGAAAACCCTGTCATCTGCCAGGCACGCCTTGATCATTTGTTTATAGCGGTCTTCAAAAATATGTAACGGCAGGGACATCTGAGGTAACAAGACCAGGCCCAGTGGGAAAATCGGTATGATGGTTTGGGATATCATGTGCAAAGGCTCCCGAACAAGCTAATGTTTTTTTCATCAGATTCAAAACGGCGGAACGCTTTTTGGCCATTGCCAATCCGGGGCAGATCAAATGCAATTGAAACCAGTCGTTGAGTCGGCCGTCACCGCAACTGTCCTGAGGCTTAAATAGCACAGGCCGACTTTTCCGCTTTTTGAACCGATCACATACGCACCGTATGGATATACATCGATTGTTTCCTTATCGAGCGCGTCACCCGGGCGCGAAAACCATATCGGTTTAAGGTCGTAGGACTGCCCCCATGATTTTCACGCATGTACGGCATGATCGACGTACCTCTAAGTTAGGATCAATGATTTAACAGTCAACACTCAGTAGCTGAAATGGTTTCACCCTGGCAGCTGGAACAGCATAAATAAAGCTGCGATCGGATTATAAAATGTAAGACACATGGTATTGATTCAATATTGGCGCAATGAATAACAAAGGCAGAACCTTAAACGGTTCTGCCTTTTGTGGGATCAGGGGCACGCTGTTGATGTTAGCGTGTGTTTAGTGAAACTTTTAAATACGGGTTGTTGCTAATGTCATTGTGACCCATTTGAATGTAGTTTGTAAAACAGCGGTTGTTCAAACGCCTCTGACTGGCCCGGCATTATGTTGATCGGCGCCGCCCTCAATAATGCGCAGTTTCTCGGGGCCGGTTGTGCAGTCTATTGCCTGGTCGAATTCGAGACCGATACCGTAATCATATAATACCACCGCAGCACAAATTTCTTTACACCACTGAACAGTCGCATAATAATGATCTGTGGCTGGACCGTTGGGTGATGCTTCGATGTCGATTCGAACATGGGTGCCGGGATTCAATTTAGCATCTGATTCCAAATAGAGGCCCCTGCGGCTGTAGTTGTACATTCTACCGTATGCATATGTTCCGCAATCGAAATTTTTGATTACCAAAGGCGCCTCATAGCCAAAGCGCTTACTGGCTCTCTGGTCATCAGCAACCATCTGCCCCTTGGCTGGCTTCAGGTTGTGGGTTATATATATTATCTTTTCGGTGTTGGCCATAAGGTTACTTTTTAATCTTCGGTTGAGTTCCTTCGAAGCGCGATGGTTTTAATTTTCGAAATACGTCGCGGCGTTCGATGCAGGAGCCGTCCCAGCTGCCGTTATTACTCCTGCGCCCGGGGGCTCTGCGTATTGCCAGGCCACTTCTGCGGTCAAAGCCTTTTCTGCGGTCATGGCCGGACCTTTTTTCCACACCCCGGTAAGGTTGATGTTTCTGCCGCCTTTCACTTCGCGATCGCGTCCCGCCTTTATCTTTGATATTAACCTCTCCCCCTTTTATGCCCAATGCTCTTTCCCCTCCTTTTCTATCCGCAACGGCTTACATGCGAATCGATAAAATACTTGCAAAGCTCAGCGCGTGTTGTTTATCGATGTGGTGCAGCCAATTTAAGCGGACCGCAGTAGAGTTCGGGTTTTATAAAAGCCAGGTATGCCTTTAACACCGATCTATAGTACGCAAGCTTTATGCCAATGAATACGTAAACGGAAAGGCAGTTACCATGGGGGCTTAGCGTGAGGACAATATAAGATGGTGTCTTTACGTGCTATATCTTGTGAAACGGATTCCTGACTAATGTGAACTTTATTTCACATTCTTTCGTATCGGTAGGCAGCACCCGGGAAGATTGACCGCAGCCTTGTAAAGGCTACACAGCGGAAGGCGTAAATGACCATGCTTGAAAGCGAGATTTCACATCTGACTCATAGCAGGTAAATGTGTTCAACGTAGAAAGTTTTTTAGACAGGATTGTCAGGATTCTTTTTGTCCGTTTTCCAGATGAGAACGGACAAACCCTATCGCCTGCGGCGAGCTTTACGTGCGTTCATTAACTGAGTTTGTAATTCATATATAGCAGCCATTTCCGAGATTAGATTGTATGGCCGAGTATTTTTATTCCGCTGAAAGCGGATTGGGTTTAGTCGCTCTCGTCTGGAGAGCGACTAAGAAAAATATCCAAAATATCCTGTAGATCCTGTCAAAAAATAAAATTCAGTCTACTCAGTCTAACAAAGCCCTTGGGCGTTAGATGCATTTTAAAGATAGTTTTCTAGAGGCCTCTCTCCTTTTTAATCTGCCGATGCAGCTCCTTAAAATCCTGAGGTCCCTGATGATCAATACGACGGCTGATGGAGATAACATTCGCCGGGCACTGAATGGCGCACACACCGCAACCAATACACCAATTTGGGTCCACCACAGGTTTGTCATCAACCATTTTGACCGCTTCCACCGGACAAATGTCGGCGCAGGCACCGCAACCAATACATTCATCCAATTCGGTTTCGCGAATAAAATAGACGGCCATTAACTGGTCACGCGCTATTTTGCGCCGTCGAATAATACCCACATTCCAACAATAATGCCCACAACAATTGCAGGTATGCTTTATTTGTCCCTGGGTATTGTCCACCATGTGAACCAGCCCCTCTTTTTCACTGTTTGCCATTATCTGATGCGCCTCATCTTTTGAAATTTCGCGGGCCAGGCCCTTATCAATGACAAATTCCGCCATCTCGTCATACTTGACGCACACTTCGAGGCTATGGGGGCAATCGGTGCGACCCAGTATTTTGGCCGACATGCGGCAGGGACAATGCGCTACGGCAATTTTAGTGGCGGCCTCAACGATGGGGCCGATCTGTTCATTCGGCATGACACCCTGCATGGGGATCTCGATGCTGCTGTTGGCAGGGCTGTACTTGAAGGATTTGGTGCGGACGCCACCATAAATCTTGTGCGTGGTCGGCACGGTAAAATACTTGAGTACCAGCTTAGCCATTTTCTGGGTCGTCTCATCCTGTTTGCCTTTCCAGAAAAATGTCTGGGGTAACCCGTAACCCACCTGCAGCAGCGCATATCCGCCGGAGCCGTCAGCGGTGGGTGCCGTATACAGCATATTACGGGCGGCCATTGATTCCAATGCCTGCGTTACCTCCGGAACGGGAAGATCCGCTCGTTTGGCAATCTCTTGCAGACTCGCAACCTGCAACGGCTCCAGATCATTGGGGATGGCCAGCGCCACCTGGGCTTCTGTCGGGCTAAACATCTCCTTTAGCAAATCAAGGAGCTCTTCGGTGTACGGGTAACCCATGGTCAGGTGTTCCATATGGATGGCCAAACGTTTATAAAGGTCTTGCATAATTGAGACTCCTTTGGGTGATCTCTCTTTCCTCTATCATGGTGTGATGCTTAATAAAGTTTAAGTTATCCCTAAACCGAATTACCTGCAAGGTTAAATCCTCATTGTTATAACCTAAATTTTGCACAAGTCGGAGGCTTTCATATGCAAGGCACTTAAGGGCGAGGCTATAGTGAACTATGCCTCGCCCTTAATAACGCAGCAGATGGAAGCCTCCGGCTCGCCGCGTTGTCTCCAGGGTGATAATTAATGAGATAAATCGACCGTCATCCTTTTTACTTGTTTGGTATTTGGCTTTACTTGCCAAATTTTTACAAATTACTGTTATTTAATATTATCTAACTTCTCATTAATTTTCATGCAAGATTCAGGTTAACACGTCGGTAATGAAGCCCGCGATTTGATCGGCCCCATTGGGCCGGTTACCCGCGGTGCCGGGGATCTTTAAAAGTTCATCCAGATGTTCAGTGAACGTCCCATTGTGGAATTCCGATTCAGCAATCGCCAAGCCGCTCATCTGCTTTTCGATAAAATCAACCAGCGGTTGCATTTCACGGTTTCCGGGACGGGCAACGTAGCCGAAGGGGACACCGGCCTGGTAAATTTCGGCTATGGTGCTATACCCTACTTTTCCG
>CAZJHF010000010.1:0-25132 GCA_964545505.1 uncultured Desulfobacterales bacterium
TTTGATCAATCCGGCGAGATCACCTTCGGGGAGCGCAGGTTTGTCAAAACCGATAATGGTATAAAACCCGACGAAACCCGCCAATATAAACTCAAGTGATGCCTATTTAAGCACGCAGGGCACGCAGGACACAAAGAGACGAAGGTAAAATGATGTGTTTTCACTTCGTGTTCTTCGTGATGAGAAAGGGATCGGGCGTATTCAACCAGGCGTTTTCAAGTGATGGCGTCAGGGGATTTTTTCTTTTGATTTCCGCATTAGCTCCCGCCAGCGATCGAGTCTGCCTTTGATTTTCTGCTCAAATCCTCTGTCGGTCGGAAAGTAAAAGCGCTGTCCTTTGAGCTTGTCCGGCAGGTAGGCCTGGGAGACAACCGCATCTTGATAATTGTGGGCATATTTATAGCCCTTCGCATATCCAAAATCCTTCATCAATCGGGTGGGAGCGTTGCGAATATGAAGCGGGACCGGCAGGGAACCCGTTTTTTTGACCACGGCACTGACTTTGCCAAAGGCGGCGTAAATGCTGTTGCTTTTTGGTGCCGTCGCCAGATACACAGCCGCCTGGGCCAGAGCCAGCTCGCCTTCCGGGTGCCCTAAAAATTTGAAAGCCTCCATGGCGTTCATTGCGACGCCGAGCGCCTGGGGATCGGCATTGCCGATATCTTCTGAAGCAAAGCGCACCATGCGGCGGGCAATGTAAAACGGATCTTCGCCGGCCGCCAGCATGCGGGCCAACCAATAGAGCGCCGCATCGGGATCGCTGCCACGTAAACTTTTGTGAAGGGCGGAGATGATATTGTAATGCTCCTCGCCGGCTTTATCATAAACAAGGGCCTTTTGCTGGATGGCCGCTTCTACATCTTTTAGCGTGATGGGGTCGGCAATTGCCGCACTTTTGGATTTCTTTTTAGATATTACCAGTGAAGCGGCAACCTCCAGGCTGTTCAAGGCCACCCGTCCGTCCCCATCGGCGATCCGGATGATATGATCGCGAGCTTTCGCATCCAACTCGAGCTCAAACGCTCCCAATCCTCTTTGGGCGTCATGCAGGGCAAGTTCAATGATGGCGCTGATGTCTTCTTCGCCAAGTTGATCCAAGGTAATCACCCGACAACGGGACAGCAGCGGTGCAATCACTTCGAAAGAGGGATTCTCTGTGGTGGCTCCGATCAAGGTAATCAAACCGCTTTCCACATGGTGCAAAAAGGCATCCTGCTGCGCTTTATTAAAGCGATGGATTTCATCGACAAACAGAATCGTACGTTTGCGGTACATTATCTGCTGGTTGCGCGCTTCTTCAATCACCGCTCGGATTTCTTTGACACCCGAAAGTACCGCCGAAAAATGAAGAAAATGAGAGCGGGTTTCGCCGGCAATAATTCGGGCCAGCGTCGTTTTGCCGCAACCCGGCGGCCCCCACAGAATCATGGAAAAAACGCGATCCGCTTCTACGGCATGCCGGATCAAGGACCCATCGCCCACCGCCTGGCGTTGTCCGACAAACTCATCAATGGAGCGCGGCCGCATGCGCTCGGCCAGCGGCATTGTCTTTGCCGCCGCTTTTTGAGCGTGGTAATCAAAGATGTCCATAAAAATTCCTTTACGCTTCGCGACGGAATTTTTGTTATGGGTTATCGGTTATTCGATATTCGTTCGCAACTCAAAAAGGCATCAGCGTGTTTATACATCGCTGCAAGATGTCGCTCCCACGGATTAAAAGTGTGTGGGAGTGGCTTCCAGCCACGATACAGGACAGCTGGATAGGCACCCTGATTTCTAAATATCCAGAAACGAATAACAAATAACAATATACGAATAGCCCCATAGGACTATTTTCGTTTGCGTGCCCTTCCCTTCGGTTTACGATTCTCACGCGGCCTGAACAGGATACGTATAGGCGTTTTATCCAAACCGGCCTGTTCGCGGATTTGATTGATTAAAAACCGTTTATAGGAAAAATGGACTGCCTTGGGATGGTTGACAAAACAGACCACGGTCGGGGGCCGGCTGCTGACCTGGGTTGCGTAATAAAATTTGATCGGTTTGCCGCGCTGCAGCGGCGGCGGATTTTTCGCCGTAGCTGTTTCCAGAATCCGGTTCAGCTGCCCGGTTCCAATTCGCCTGACATACTGATCATAAACTTCATCGACCAGTTTAAAAATTTTGGTCACCCGTTGACCGGTCAGAGCAGAAATGGTCATGGCCGGGGCAAAACCTAAAAATTTAGCGCGCATCCTGAGTTCCGCAAGATATTCTTTGGCGGTATGGGTATCCTTTTGCACAAGATCCCATTTGTTCAGCAAAAAAATACAACCGCAGCCGCGCTCATAGGCATATCCGGCAATGCTGATATCCTGCTCGGTAATTCCCTCGGCGGTATCTATCACCATCAGGGCCACATCACAGCGGTCCAGACTGCGTAACGCTTTGATAATTGAAAATTTTTCAATTTTTTGGCTGACTTTACCCTTGCGACGGATACCGGCTGTATCAATCAACAGGTATGATTTGCCGGCCACCTGGCAGATGGTATCAATGGCATCCCGGGTCGTACCCGGCCGATCGCTGACCAGCAGCCGTTCCTGGCCCAGAACCCGGTTGATCAGAGAAGATTTGCCAACATTCGGGCGGCCCACAACTGCCAGACCGATAGTACCTTCCACGGTCTGAAGGTCGCAAGGTTTGACAATTGAAGCGATTCCGTCGACAAGGGCATCTAAAAAATCACCCATCCCATAACGATGCTCAGCCGATATGGGATACAGGGGTTCAATACCCAGACTGTAAAATTCAGCCACATGTGTTTCGCGTTCGGCACCGTCGATTTTATTAACCGCATAAAAAACCGGTTTGGGGGTGACGCGCAACAGGTTGATGATGTCCCGGTCAAATGGCGAAATGCCTTCTTTGCCATCCAGTAGCAAAACAATGACATCGGCATCCGCAAGGGCCTGGTGGACCTGGAATCGAATTTCATCGGCAAACTCCTGGCCATCGGTGAACCCGCCGGTATCCACCAGGGTAAATGCCATATCGTTCCAGACCGCGTCCCCGTAATGCCGGTCACGGGTGACCCCCGGAAAATCATCAACCAGGGCGTCCTGGGTCCGTGTGACCCGATTGAAAAATGTGGATTTGCCGACATTGGGCCGACCGACAATGGCAACAATGGGTTTCATAATGCGCTATGCGAATAAGATCTAAATTTCCTTTAATTCTTAAAGAAAAACATTGCCAATCGACTACATTTAGGGCGTTTTGCGCTAAAATGCAAGATTTTCCATTGTCAATTATGCAGCGACTACGCTTAAGAGGATGGTATTGAGAAAATGCTCAGATGAGCGTCTCGCTAAATATCTGAGGGAATCGAGAAATGGTTGTCACTGCTTAAAATGCTTATAGATGCCGATGACCGATTGGACGAATGGATCAAATTCGTCTGGTTTGAGGGTCTTGCCCTGCCGGTAGATAAGTACCCATCGATCCATGACCTCTATATTCCAGCCTGGATTTTGACCTAGCATATCAAGCAGTGATGGAGGCATGAAATTTTTAATAGCTTCAGCGTTATCGTTACCGAAAACCTTGTAATTTTTATAAAAACCTGGATGAAAGCAAACATCAACTTCTTTGCACGCCAGCTGCCAGTTGGCCAGCTTTTGTGTCAGTTGCCGCATCGCAGCAACGGTAAGCCGTTCCCTTTTGCGGCTCTCAATAATGATATGCGGCCATTTCATGTTATCTGTTTCGAACACTGCAACCGTCTGACCAACCGTCTGGTCCCAGCTTATGGTGTAGTCATAATCGAAAATCCACATCGTCGGATTACCGCGCGTAAAAACATTTTCCATTTTGCCTGCTGTCTGGGGACTGAACAGGCGCAAAGGACCAAATTTTTCCGTTGGGGCCATATCTGTTTCGGCTGCAACCCTAAGCCCATGGTTTAGGGCCTGCTGTGTTAAATTTTGTAGTCGTCTCCTTTTCCGGGAAACATGCCACACGACCCAATACACACCGGAACCAATGACAATTGACAGGATGGTGGTCAAAAAAAACGGTTCCATTTATACACCTCTGATCTCAAATGTTTGCCGATCCGCCTCAGTGTATAGGGGTGGTTTTGGGAGAATCCCCTCTAGACGTTTTCGGTCGAAAGACCGCCCCGACGACATTGCGCACATAGCGCTCGTCGGATATGCCGTCGGTGGCTTCTTGTGGAAAGATTACAAGGGTTTCTAAATAGGCCCTGAGTTCGCGGAAGAGCGCGATCCGCGCCTGGGGCCCGAGCGTGTCCCGCCGCATGATCGACTGAATCGCAATCTGGGCCTCGGAAGGCGTAACGTGTTGCCGCAGGCGCGCTTCCAAATGCGGATAATCATGAAAAGAATTGTACTTGCCTTCCAACAGCTGGTTCAAATCCGGTTCGGCAATCCGTGGGTTCCAGGTGACGATTGTATTGGCTGCAATATCACCCAGGCGTTGAGCACGCTGATTCAACAGGCATACCAGGCCACCCACCAGATACAATGCGGGCAGGCTGTCAATAAACCGGAGCAAATTGCGAATCACCACCTGGCTGAATTGCAAGCGCAGTCCCTGGGCATCCAGGACTCTGAGGCGCAAGAGCTTTTTACCAACTGTTTGCCCCTGCCAGTACCATTCGGTCAATATGCCGTAGCCAATCGAAATGACAAAAAAGCCGATAATATTGGCTGCGGCTGCCAGATCGCGGCTGAGAACCCCCAGAACTGCAAAAACGACATTGATGATCGACATCACCGCCATAAGGGTTGCCAGATCAATCGACCAGGCCAGAAAGCGCGTTATGGGACCTGCCAGGCGTAGCGAAAATTCGACACCTTCAGGTGTTTTGATTATGAGCGTGTTAATTCTGTCCGTCATGGGTGTTTACACAATCAATAATTCCATATCTGTCAAATGAGCTAAAATGTAAAATGCCTAAAATGAGCTAAAATTAAGAGGTTCGTATTTTTTGGATTTCCTTTTTAAAATTTAGGTATTTTAGCTCAATTTAGTTCATTTTAGGCACTTTTCCCTATTTTCCTGCGGCCGGCTTTGCCCAAAAACAACGCCAGGATCAACAGTTCGGCGCATCCAAAACCGATTTTGAAGCTATAAGGCAAAACCGGCTCGTGGTATTGAGAAAAAAATGCTTCAATGATCCCCGCCCAGACCAGCATCAGCGCCACGCCGCAGATGAGGGTCACCAGATCATTTGATATTTTCCGCAGCCGAGTGCGCAACGCAATCGGTTTGCCCCATCCGATGAGCGCGCCGGCCAGAACAATGCCGGCCTGGCCGGCCAGTAAAATGGCCGGGATTTCAATCGCCCCATGCGGCAGCAACCAGCCGAACAGAAAAGTCGACTCGCCTGCCAGCACATAGTCAACAGCCACCGCCCCTAAGATAACACCATTATAAAACAACATGATCAGGGTGCCGATCCCCCAGGTCATTCCCAGTGCGAGGGTAAAAATGGCCACTTTGGTATTGTGTGTCATTAAATATGATGAAAAATAACTCTTGGCACCCTTGAGTCGGTCGCTATCGGCGCTTTCTTCTGTTTGGACGCGCTCAGAGGGGTCACCCTGAAGATGAGAAAACGGCAACAGGATTTGTTTGGTACCCGAATCCACGATGACGGTAAATCCGCCAAAGGCCGCGCCGACCAGCAGGGCAATTAAACTGATGGCGAATGCCCGCAAGTGTTTGCGAAATGTTTGTGGAAAGGTATTGAAGAACCAGTGCAGGGGCCTTAACCGATGCGGTTTTTCCCGGGTTTCATGGATCTCGCCAAAGGCCCGTCCGACTAACGATTCAAGATATAGGCGGGTGTTCGGCTCTGCCGAAAACGTCGAGATTTTGGCCAGATCGGCCGAAGCGCGCTGATACAGATAATGGAGTCGTTCGAGCGCCCCGAGCTTTAACTTCTGGTCAGGCTTTCGCTCAAGCCGGTTGAGCACCTGTTCCAGCTCCGTCCAGTAAAGCCGCTCCTCGGTAATAAATTTTTGTAAATCAATAATCATATTAGAAAAATGAGCTTAAATTTAAAATGCCTAATTGTTTAAATCCTCTCGCAAAGGCGCAAAGCGTTTTTATTATATTCGAAATCTTTGCGAGCTTGGCGGCTTTGCGTGAGCATAAATTAAAACTTAATCTTTTCAAACTTAAGATGTTTTAACTATTAAAGAATTTGCCTGCGTTTTAAGGTTAAATACTGCCCCACTAAATCCGTGCATAGATTTTCATTTTCCAGCATTGCAAATCCGACGCCGCGTTTTTGTAAAACCTTTTGCGTCTCCCGTAACCGCCGCCAGAGGATGTGTCCGCCCAGGTCGTTGTAAATATCATTAACCGACGAGACCGATTCGGACGAAAATAGCGGTTTGGCGATCACCGGTTTGATCATGTTGACCAGGACCACATGATGCCGGGCAATCAGATCGATATGGTGCATAAACCCGTCCGCCAGCACAGGATCATCCAAATGGGTTAGAAAAACCATAAGGGCCCGCCGACGGATGCGGGTGCCGATAAAGGTAAACAACTCTGCAAAATCGGGTGAGACATTTTGGGGCTGCAGCATATAGAGCACATCCCGGCACACATTGAAATGCGCTTTGCCCATCTTGGCTTTCAAAAAGGTACGGACTTTATCGTCAAAGGTCAGAAGGCCAAACAAGTCTCCCTGTCGCTCAGCAGCCAGCGCCATGATCAGGGCTGCTGTAATAAATCGTTGCAGAATCGGCGTGCTTTCGTCAGCAGGGTTGGCGTCGCCATCGATGCCCGCTGGTTTGCTCATTGTCGAAGCTCGAGCGCTTAATCGCGATGCATCGATGATCACATAGATTTGCTGGGTTCTTTCAATCTGGTAGACTTTTGTAATCGGGATACCGCGTTTGGCGGTTGTCTTCCAATGAATATCTTCAAAACTGTCACCGGGCAGATATTCTCTGAGTTGTTCAAAGTCCCTCCCCTTTCCGATCTGCCGCTGGGCATGAATACCCAGGCCCCTGTTTAAAAACAACCCGCTCAAATTTTTATGTTCATCAAACAGGCTGGGATAAACCCGAATTTCCAGGCGGGCTGCAGCTGCCGATCGCACAGACCATAACCCCCATGGCGAAGCGGTTTCCAGGTAACAGCGGTCAATCAGATAGCGCCCCTGCTTTACTCCCGTTAACGACCAGCCGATTATAGAGGTTTGGGTATCCGACGGCATTTCAACCGCCAGCTCGAATGTCGGCGTTTCGATCTGTTCCGGAAAGGCCAGGCCCAGTCGTATATGCCTGACCGTCTGGCGCTCATTTTCTATTTGCACATCAAAACTGCCCGGTCGGCCCCTTGAAATGCGGACAACTTCAGGCAAAATCACATCAATTCCCTGCAGGCGCCCGCGCGAACGATATGCGTCACCAATTGAAGCTGCCAGAAGGCCAACTGCCAGCAGGATAACCGCTATCGTCAGCGGTGCCACGAGGGCCATCAGCAATGTGCCGGGCAGCAAAACAAATCCGACCAGAAGCAGAAGCCGGTATGTGGGTACGATCTTCATTAATTCAAATTACTCATCAAAAATACTTTGTAATTAATATGCATCACGGCAAATATTCAGTTGCGGGTTTTGGGTTGCGTGTTACGGGTAGATGTCTTGCAACAAGCTGCCGTCGGATCGCAACGCGCAACCCGCAACGCGTGACACGTAACGCGGCCGCCTACCGCGGAACCGCAATTCCCTTTAAAATATTCTCGACAACCTCTTTGACCGTCAGCCCTTCAATTTCATATTCGGGGCGCAAAATCAGACGATGTTCCAGGACCGGATAGGCCATCTGCTTGATATCATCGGGTGTCACAAAATCTCGGCTGCTAATAGCGGCAAACGCCCGGCTTGAAAGCAAGAGCGCCTGGGTGGCCCGCGGCCCGGCGCCCACCAGTATGCTTTGATGCTCGCGCGACTTGCGCACAATATCGACAATATAGGCAATCAGGTCTTCCTTCACCAGAATTCCGGCCATCGCTGCCCGTAGTTTTCCAATGAGCTCTTCAGTAATAATTTGCTGCACCGCTCCACTGGCCAGGGTATCCTCAGGTGCATCTTTTCCCAGCATCCGCTGGGCCAGATTGAGTTCTTCGGTTTTACCCGGCGGGTCCATGTTAATCTTGAGCATAAATCGATCTTTTTGGGCTTCAGGCAACGGATAGGTGCCTTCATATTCAATCGGGTTCTGGGTGGCGAATACCGTAAAATTAGGAGATAACCGGTGCGTCTCACGGTCGATGGTTACGGTGCGCTCCTGCATGGCCTGGAGCAGCGCTGACTGGGTTTTAGCCGGTGCCCGGTTGATTTCATCGGCCAGCAAAAAGGTACAGAAAACCGGGCCCTTGACCAGTGAAAATTCATTGGTCTGCAAATTAAACACATGTGTTCCGGTAATGTCGGTCGGCATGAGGTCCGGTGTGAATTGGATACGCGCAAAATCACAGCGCATCACGTGGGCAAGCGTTCTGACCAGCAGTGTTTTGGCAATACCGGGAACCCCCTCGATCAGCGCATGGGTGCCGGTAAAAATGGCAATTAATGCCAGATCAACCACCTGGTCATAACCGATGATCACCTTGGCCACTTCCTGTTTGGTTCGCACCAGAGCCTTTTTCAAAATCTCGGTATTCTCATTCATTGTGTTTTCCTTTTGAAATTATGTTGCACATCCGCCGGTAACCGCTGACCGGATCGCTGGATTGCGCACCGTAGGCTTTTATTTTCTCATAAACCGTTTTTGTCGGATCGCCATTGCTGGTTGCAAAGCGCTGATTGCGCTGAAAGGCGCGCCGCCATTCGCGGGCGCAAATTTGCAATATCTGATGTTTGGGGATATTGCGGCGCAACAGGCTGATCAAGCCGTGGGTCGAATCCCGGCTGGCGTAGACATCCCGGTCCGACCGTTCGTAACCGTCGCGGGGTGGCGGCACGAAATAAACTGAGTTTTTCCAGACAAACAAAATGGCCAGAACAACTATAGCAAAAATAAACCACTGGAAGCGGTACCGTTTAATTAAACTCAGCACACCGGGTTGCTTGCGGATACCCAGATGGGTCTCATCAAAAACGATCTGACTGTTTTGCCCGACCGTCCAGGCCAGCAGCTGCGGTAGACGTGCGGATTGCAGAGCTTCGTTACTCATGTAAAAGGTGTCGGCCGAGAGCACCAGGCTTCCATTCCCATATGATCTTTCAACGATGACCGGCCGTCCCGCTGCGGCATAAATGACGCGCCAGCTGCTATCCAACTCATCAAAATACAGAGCCGTATGCCAGGCGATGGTTTGCGGAAGCCTTTTTAATTGGGCCTGTAATGGTTTATGACTTTTTCTAACCGCTTCGGCCGCCGGCTTTTCGGCAAAGGCCAACACCAGGCCCCATAGTTCCGTCAGGGAAACGCACTGGCTGTCATTTGCCGAAATAGGGGGGCCGGCAGGATTTTCGGACGGCTCGAACCCTTCGTCAGCGGACGTTTCAGCGTCATCAGACCCCTGGGAGTTTTCGGTATTGGGATCATCTGAATCGTCGGCTTTGGCCGTGCCGCATGTTGACATTCGCCAGGATGCCGGTTTTTTCTCAACGGGCAAAAATGACAGCACCAGCCGACCGCCTTTGGCGGTCAGACGGTCGATGGTTTCAACCCATTTTGCCGCCACCGATTCTGGATCAAATACCGATGTTCCGATATAAAAAAAAGTGGTGGATTCCTCGAATTCCAGGGTATCCAATTGTCTGTAATTGCGCTGAAGCGCAGTGTTTCGCAAATTCTCCAGACCGCGGTAGAACGCCCGGCTTCCGAGCGGATCGCTGCGTAACGTTGAATAGGCCGGATATACGTCCCCGGCTTCAAAGCGCAGCAGAAACAACTGAATAACCCCCAGCACAAAGCCCAGGATGATCATCACAAAAATAACGGCGCGTATGGTGTTAGCTTTGGGCAAGTGTCATCATCCTTTTCTGAAGAGCGGCATAATCATCCAGTTGGGGCTGTTTGATGGTATACAACCCGTACCAGACGCATTCGAAAATTTCCCTGCTTGTCGTAAAATCCGTCAACAGTTTTCCCTTCTGGTGAGCCCTGCGGTGCAACTCTATTTCGTATTCACGATTGGACTTAAACTTCTCAATTGTAATCAACCCGTGCTCGGCCAGGCCGGCCAGCGTTGCCAGATAAAAGGCCCGCAGGGCCAGGCGCAGCTTTCCCTCGCTGGCTAATTTGCCTGCCAGGTCCAGCCAGCGGTTCACCGGCAGGTCTGCAGCGCTGGTGTCTTCATCTTCCAGATCGGGTACAGATTCAACGGCTGCGGCTACAATCTCGCCTTTGCCGATCTGGCGTCGACTCCAGGAGCGCCACAGAATATAGACCAGGACAGCAAACAGGCCGACAAGCAATGCAATAACGGCAAAACGAACAGTGGACATCCAATCTGTATCCGCTGACACTTTCTGGCGCTCACCGGTCGGCAGCAACGCCAGCAGCCAATCGATGAATTGATCAATCCAGTCAAACACCGTTTTAATCGCTTGACTGAGTTTGTCGATAACCCAGGCCACAACTGAAGCAATCGGCCCTTTGGGTTTTGTTTGATCTTCCACCGGCACTTCTCTGGACATGCGCCAGGAAAATTCTCGTTGCTGCAGCACATGGTCAATCGAACGATCCAGTGCTTCAGGTTCAACAATTTGCTTTTGTCCAGCCACCGCAGGTAAGGGACTACCGGCCACCAATGTTAACACGACCAAACCGACCACGGTCGCTGTTCGCCCCGCCACCAGTCCCTTTAGCCCCATTTTTAAATCATCACCGGAATGAATGGATGACCCATAAAAGCATCGCAGGGCATAAACCGTCCTGACCAGTGGATTCATGCATAAATAGGAAATGCCCATCGTCACCACCCAGAAAGTGGTATTGATTACATGAAACCCGCTGAGCGTAAACAAGGATTCGATCCCGAGATATTTTTTTACCAGATGCGGAAAAATATAAATGGCACCGACAACATTTAGAAAAACCACAAGACCAAAAATAAAAAAAATACACATCAGGATATGATTCTGACGAGGCCACAGCCTGGCTTGTGACCAGGCCTTTTGACATATCACTTTTGCATTGCCATCATCGGTTGCCGCTTCAACGGTGACGTTTTGATAAAATGCATAACACCAGCCAAACGGCAATGCGATCACAGCTGCCAACGGCAAAACAAAAAAAGCTGTTGCATGAATCAATGTTTGCGTTGTCACCAATCGCAGGACGCGTTCGTAGGACCATCGCGGTGGTGTTTCCCCACTCAATGTCAATTTTACGCGAGCGGCAAAAACAACGTGCCAGCATTTCATCCAAATATAGAGCAACGCCAGGCCCAGCGAGGCTGCTGCATGATAGCGCTGGGCATCAGCACTGCGGCTCATGTCCGCCCAGAAATAAAACAACCCCAGCACAAAGGGCAGTGTTCCGATGGCGTATGCGGGCAGGAGTGACAGGGGCGCCCTGCGCAAGATATGCACAGCTTCTTCCAGCAGCAGAATCGCACTTTGGCGGTGCTCTTTTGTCTTGGGACGCATGGTTAGTTCCACCACCCTTTTTCCCATATTGTCCCTTCATGAAACGCCGAGGGAAGCGAGAGTAAAATCTGTCCCAGGTAGTAAAAAAATACCCATAGCAAGGTTGCGCCCAGCAGGAAATGCATCATCTGTACCAACCCGCCAAGCTGGCTGCGATCCGAACGGTCCGTATCGGCGTCGGCTCTCAAACATGCAGCGCACAGCACTTTATCTTCGTGCTCGGTCACGCATTCGCGGCAGAAGTAGCGCTGGCACAGTGGACAGCGCGCGACTGCCTCGCGCAGCAAATGATTGAAACAGCGTTGATGCAGCAGGTCTTCCATCAGGTAGTCCTTTTGGGTGCCGCGATGCAATCAGGTCCGGCGGTAACCCGCTCAAGCGGTCGGTGGGTTCGTCGAAAATTTCTTAGCAGCCACAATCCCGGTATGCCAATTCCCACCGCAGCGCTGAGCGCAATAACATTAAGGGTCATCATCAAACCATTGTCCCAGGGGGTGGTATTGGAAATAAGTTTGATCATCTCCCACTGGTTGTGGACAATATCCGGGTTTTTAAATGCCAGGCCTATACTGATGATATAGCTGCAGACAAATGAGAAACAGACATATGCCAGCGCCGCCCAGGTCATGGTGCGCAAAGGGTGCTGTAGCGTACTTTCATGCTGTTTGACCAATGCCACCACCACGCAGATTCCCATCATCAACATTACGGCGCCTCCCAGAAACGTCAGGCCCACGTGGGTCAATACAAAGCCAACAGCCACAATCAGGCCATTGAAACTCAACAAAGCAAATAGCAGCAGATGCACACGCCCGCTTTCATGTTTTCTGACTAGCGGTGCTCTTTGGGTCAAGCGTGTCGGCGGTCTTTTTATTTTAGCATTGGAAAGCTCGGCCCTCTGTTGAACGAGGGTTTCTGGCGCCAGATGCCCCTGAAAGCGTTCGATAAGCGGCTTGAGTTGATTCATGACGGCCTGCGCCGTTTGGATTCGATTCAGCGAATGCAATTTTTCGGTCTGAACGGCGGTCAACAGATGGGTTTCGCACGTGGGTCCCTTGATGACATTGATGATTAAAATGCTCAGTATAGAAATTGCTAAAATGACATTGAATGTCGCCCAGCCGCTCGATGAGGTTGCCGCAAACAAACCGAAAAGGCCGGCCAGTGCACCCGTGACGAAATTTTGAATCTTGCCGACATCTGTCTTGCGCGTGATAATCGCTTGAATATCATTGAAGTAATATCGCTTATAGTCTTCCGAGCCCCAGCGGGCATAAATCTGAAGCAAGTGGTCTCTGCCCCGCCACAGGGTATACTGCCCCATGATAAAGCCCTTTTTCTTGCCGGGCAGTCGCCGGTATGTCGGTGGTGGTGGTACAGCCATAGTGATTTTAGCCCAAATTCAGGCGTGCAATATTATCGTTGTTTTCCGAAAAACATTTTTCGACCGCGCGAAACCATGAAACAAAAAAGCCCGAAATCTTTTCTTTTTCGTGTTTCCGTGCTTTCGTGGTTTATTCTTTTATCTCCTGTTCCACTTTAGATCGACTTTCAGGAAGCCATCAAGCCCCCAAAAACCAATATCCATCCAACAATTTGCAAACCGGCAATCAAAAATGCCAGCACAAAACGAATTTTGCTGCGCGGAATGATACTGCCGGGCGCTTTCCAGTATCGAATCACCATGTATAGTACAATTGGCGCAGAGAGGATGGTCGGCCATACAAAAAGTGATGAAATAAGTGCAATCGATAATGCGACCGTGTCATAACATACCCGGTGATTTTCCAGGTTTTTAATCCTGCGTTTGGTCTTCCCTTTCTCCAGACACGCCGGGCAAAGATGCCGATCGTTGAAATCAACATCACAGAGCGCACATAAAAATCGACCGCAGGCCGAACAGGCGACCGCCGCTTTTTTGGCCGGATGATAAAAACAGCTGGCTTCCTGTTCCCCCTGTAAAGGCGTACCACTGTGTCCGGATGGCAGCTTGCGAAAAAGCGCCGCATACACATCCGCACGAATGGGCTCATTACAGCTGGGACACGGCGCCAGTGCAAACGTATTGAGTGCCTGGGTGTTAAGCGGTGTTTTGCACCGGGTACAGGAAATCACGGATCACTCCTTCAGATTTTATTTATATCGGATTAAATCTCAGCTGACTTGATCACGCGCGTATCACAGATGCGGTCGTGCAAGGCCCGTTTTTGATCGTCAAATCCGGCCATGATATAACCAATGCCTAGCGTCAGCCCGCTGATGTATTTTGCAAAATGCCGGCCGACTGCTCTGCCCAAGCTCACTTTTCCGCCATCAGCCAGGACCACTTTTATTTTACAGGCCATTTTGCCCGGTGTGGCCGCATATTTACTCACAAACCAGGTTTCATAGGCCGCCGGTATGATAAAATTGAAAATTGTTGAAATAAGCTGGAAGGTCAGAAATACACCTGGTTTATCCACCGAATAAACGCCCATAAAGGTCATCGGAAGATAAACAACCATGCTGGCAATGCCTAAAATGATATAATCAATGAACCAGGCGCCGCAACGCAACCAAAAACCGGCAAAGTCCATATCACCGGAAACCGCGACACCTTCCTTTATTTTTTGAACCATGATCGGTTTGCAGCCGGCGCACACCCAGACGCCTGAAAACAGGATCATGTCATCCTCGGCAAACGCCTGATCACATTCTGAGCACAGGGATTGCTGCACCGGCGGTGCCGGTTGCATGGATGCTTTCGCACCCTCGGTTTTAGCCTTCACAAATAGACCCAGAGCCTGCCATTCCGCCATACCGGGTTGCCAGACAAGGGTTTTAGAACCTATTTTTTTGGTTTTTATCAGGGACTGCAGCTCGGCTTTGCCGATGGGCCCGACCTGCCGGTCGCCTTCAGCGTAATATAAATTCATGTTCAACTCTGGTTGATTTCCACCGGTTTATTTTTTGGCTAATCTATTGCTATATCGGCCATATAGGCCTCAAACTTAAACTATAATAGCCTGATTGAGGCACTGCCCTCAATCAGGCGTTAATTGTTATTGGTTATTGGTTATTGGTAGCCTATACAGAAAATTATTTATATTCTTTTCAAATAATTAACACATAACCCATGATGTATGGCGCACCGTTAATGAGTCTTATTTTAGCATAATTAGATGGATTCGGCTCCATTTTTGTCCTTTTTAAAGGATCGGTGCTATAATCTAAGTACAAAATAGATATGAGCTTTGTTTCCTGCAACCGGAATATGGGGAGATAGGAATAAGGGATATGTTTGCTGACGCTTGATTAAATCGCTACTAAATCTCCTTAATGCAGAATTTGACTGAGAAACAGTTTGGTACGATCGTGCTGGGGATTATCGAAAAATTCTTCGGGTGTGTTTCCTTCGACAATCTGCCCGAAATCCATAAAAAGCACCCGGTGGGCCACGCTTTTGGCAAAACCCATTTCGTGACTGACCACAATCATAGTCATGCCTTCCTGGGCAAGTTCGATCATCGCATCCAGCACTTCCTTGATCATTTCCGGGTCGAGGGCAGAGGTGGGCTCATCAAAAAGCATTATTTTCGGTGACATACACAGACTGCGGGCAATGGCGACCCGCTGCTGCTGACCCCCTGAGAGTTGGCCGGGATATTTCAGGGCCTGGTCCGCAATTTGGACCTTTTCCAGATTATGCATGGCTATTTCTTCGGCTTCCTTTTTGGGTACCTTTCGGACCCAGATGGGACCCAGAGCCAGATTGTCAACGATCGTCAGGTGCGGAAAGAGATTAAAGTGCTGGAAGACCATACCCACTTCGGCCCGAATTTTTTCGATATTTTTTAGATCATTGGTTAATTCGATTCCGTCTACGATAATTTTGCCCCGTTGATGTTCTTCAAGGCGATTAATACATCGGATCAGCGTAGACTTGCCGGATCCGGAAGGTCCGCATATTACAATTCGTTCCTGTTTTTTAACCGTAAGGTTAATGTCTTGCAGAACATGAAAATCACCAAACCATTTATGCATTTCGATAATTTCAATGATGGCATCGTTTGCCAAGGAACTTTCTATCTTCTCTGACTTCTGGTTAACCATGACGATTCTCTCATCTCCGATTTAGATTTTAGCCAACTTTTTTTTGGGCACTAAAGGCCTGTTTCGAGCTCACGTTCTAAACGCCGACTGTAATTGGACATAAAGAAACAGCATAAAAAATAAATCAAAGCCACAAAAATATAAGCTTCGGCCGAAAATCCCATCCACTCTGGATCGCTTAGCGCCGTCTGTGTGGTTCTCAGCACATCGAAAAGGGCAATAATAACCACCAGAGAAGTATCTTTAAAGGCCGATATCAATTGCTGCACTGAAGGCGGTATCACTATTTTTAGGGCCTGGGGAAGAATAACCAACCGCATGGTCAGGTAATAGCTTAATCCTATGGAATCTGCAGCCTCATACTGCCCACGCGCTATGGCCTGCAGTCCGCCACGAACGACTTCGGCGACGTAGGCTGCGGTAAAAAGAATGATGGCAACCTGGGCTCTTATAATATTGTTTATGGTAACGCCCTGGGGTAAAAATAAGGGAAAAACTACCGAAGACATGAACAACAGACTGATGAGGGGTACACCGCGGATGAGTTCTATGTACATGACGCTTAGTGTTTTTACGGCCGGCATTTCGGATTGGCGTCCCAGGGCTAATACAATCCCTAAGGGGTAAGCAGCTGTTAGACCGAAAACGGATAGTAACAGCGTTAGCGGAAGCCCGCCCCACTGACTCGTTTCCACAGAGATTAGGCCGAAAAGCCCCCCTTTCATCAACAACCCCATCAACAACAGACCCAGAAACCATGCGTAAGCCAGGGATTTCTTCCAGTGATCTCTGTTTCGGCTGTAAAACAGCAGGCCGACTAACAGGGCCATCGCTAACAGGGGTCGCCATTGATGATCATACGGATAAAATCCGAAAATGATAAATCTTATATTGGCAGGTATAATAGACCAGCAGGCACCATCGCTTTGCTGGCACTCCGCCCCTGTTGATATCCAAAGGCTGTCAATAAATGCCCAGCGAATCAGCGGCGGTACGATCATCCATAAAAAATATATCGTAATTAGGGTCAGAAGGGAGTTAAACCAGCCCTTAAAAAGATTGGCTCTAAACCAACCAATAACGCCCACCTGGGTCACCGGTGGTTTTATGTCTTTGCTCTTGTTTATTTGATCCGCCTTTTCCATTCGGTAGTCTATCTTTCTACAAGGGCCATTTTTTTATTATACCAATTCATAAAAGCGGAAGTCGAAAGACTTAAAAAAAGATACACCAGCATGATCATGGCCACGCCTTCAATAGCCTGTCCGGTTTGATTGATGGCGGTACCGGCAACTGAGACAAAATCTGGATAACCGATAGCCACTGCCAACGAGCTGTTCTTGGTAAGGTTCAGCATCTGGCTGGTCAACGGCGGAATGATCACTCTCAAGGCCTGAGGTAATATTATCAAATTGAGAACCTGGCCTTGTTTGAGCCCAATGGACATCGCGGCTTCTCTCTGTCCTTTGCTCACGGACTGGATCCCGGCGCGAACGACCTCTGCAACAAAGGCGGCCGTATAAAGTACTAACCCCAGTAAAAGGGCAGTGAATTCGGGGCTGACATTAAGCCCGCCCTGAAAATTAAAACCTTTGAGTACAGGGACACTCATCGTTGTCGGAGCGCCCCCTGCCAGCCAGACTAAAAACGGAAGTAAGACAAGAATGCCTGCTGAAACGCGAAAAATGGGAAAGACCATTCCGGTTTTTGCCTGTCGCCTGCGCGCCCAGCGACGCAGAAAAAAAACACATACACAACCTGCTAAAAAAGCAACGCCCATATATGTATGCGCGGGATGGAACTCCGGCACGGCAAAAACAAGACCGCGATTTGTCAAGAATACACCGGCAAACGGATTCAAAGCCTGTCTTGGAGACGGCAGTATTTCATAAAAAAATGCATACCAGAAGAAAAGTTGTAACAGTACCGGTATGTCCTGAAAGACCTCAATATAGACCGCTGCCAGTTTGTTTATCAACCAATTCGTTGATAAACGCGCGATGCCGATAAAGGTGCCGATAATAACCGTTAGGATAATCCCGATAAAAGAAACCAGCAGCGTATTTAAAACACCCACCAGTAAAGCGCGCGCGTATTTGTCGGCAGCAGAATAGGAGATTAAAGATTCACCTATTTCAAACGCAGCTTCCTTTTGAAGAAAACCGAAGCCTGTGGCAATAGCTTGTTTTTCAAGGTTGGTGATGGTGTTGGAAACGAGATAATAGCCGAGCAGCCCCACCATAGCCAGGACGCCTAACTGATAAAGAATGGATCGCTTACGCGGATCATACCAGAAAGCAACTTTACCCGACGCTAGACTGGGCACGGCGGCTGCGGTTTCCTTCCTCATCTTCAAATCCAGGCTCGCAACAAATAGAGTTCTATTAAGCGGTTAGATTGTTGGCCTTCTTTTTTTAGTTGAATTGCATAAAGGTGCCACTGAAAGTGGCACCTTTATGAAAGTGAGCAATTACTTAAACGGCGGGGCATACATCAGCCCACCATTTGTCCATTGAGCATTCAAACCACGCTCAAGTTTTAGGGGCGTATTGACACCGACATTGCGCTCAAAGACTTCACCATAGTTGCCGATCTGTTTGATGATATTATAGGCCCACTTTTCATCCAACCCCAGCGCTTTGCCGTTACCTGCGGAGACACCTAAAAATCTCTGAATCCTGGGGTCCTTGCTTTTAACCATTTGATCGACGTTTTTTGAGGTGATTCCCAGTTCCTCAGCGGCAATCATCGCCAGAACCGAAAAATTAACGATATCGTACCACTGGTCGTCTCCGTGGCGCACGACAGGTGCAAGCGGTTCCTTGGAAATTATTTCCGGTAAAAGCTCGTAATCATCGGGTCTGGGAGCCACGGACCGCGTTGAGGCTAACTGAGAAGCATCCGAGGTCAGGACATCACAGCGCCCGGCAAAAAAGGCTTTGGCCAGTTCGGGTGTGCTCTCAATAACTACCGGTTTCATCTTCATGCCGTTGGCTCTGAAAAAATCCGCCACATTAAGCTCGGTGGTTGTGCCCGGCAACACGCACACAGTGGCACCATCGAGTTCTTTGGCGCTTTTTATACCCAATTTTTTGGGCACTAAAAAGCCCTGTCCATCGTAATAGTTCACATGCACAAAATTTAGACCCAGGGCGGTTTCGCGGCCCAATGTCTGCGTACAGTTGCGCGTGAGTACGTCGATTTCACCAGACTGTAAGGCTGTAAAACGGGTTTTGGCTGTCAAAGGAACGAATTTTAATTTGTCGGGAGCACCAAAAACCGCCACAGAAATAGCGCGTGCCGTTTCGACATCAAGTCCGCGCCACACCCCTTTTTCATCCGGTTTAGAGAACCCAAACAAACCTTCATTTACACCGGCCGAAATATACCCTTTGGCTTTAACATCGTCTAACGTGCCGGCCAGTGCCATACCCGCAGTCAGAACCATCGCCACAAAGACAGCTACTAGTAATGTGTAACGCTTCATCAGATTACCTCCTTTTCTTTTAATTAAATGTTTCCCCGGCTGAATTCCCCGCATAACAAGACCGCCGCTATCCAATGGCGTTAAGACAGCCGAGTCATCAAACACCCCATTCAAAAATAAGGACACTTAATCAGTGAAATGAACCCTCTTCATCAATTAAACAATTGAAATTAAATAAAATGGCTATAACAGAAAAAAGTTGGGTTTGGCAATAAAAATATGCTGCGACCAAAGCCGCGTTCGGGATGGGTGACATCCGCCGGCTGAGGTTGCCATAGCGGACAATTTAAGTCCAAATCTCCACCAAATCGCTGGATTGTTTACCCATTTCCTTGCTTGAGCATCAAGTTAAGGGTTTCATGGACCGATAATGCATATGGCAAGCCCATAAAGATGAATCAAAGAAAAATTGGAACGTATTTTGAATTTTTGAGGAAAAAAGAATGAAGGCATTGGATACGTCACTTGGCAAATACGCGATCATCGCGCGCCTATTTGAGTTAATCAATCATATTTCTGAAGATCAGTTCGTAATTATCTTAAAAGATTTGCTGGGTGAAAAATTCAGCGCACAGCTTTTCAAACTCGTTATTGACCTGTCCGAAGAGCAGCAGCGCACGCTGTTGAACCATTTACAGAAAAGTGTGCATGCCCATAACAGCGGCGAGCGACGCAAGCATTCGCGCAAGCCCTGTTTGATACCGTTAACGTATCTCGTTCGGGGTCGCCAGTTTAATGGCTACATCCTGGATATCAACGATCATGGTGTATTCATTGAAACCGGCAATGCCTTTTTCAGCGGTCAGGAAATCATCATGACCTTTGCAGCCCCCCGCAATCAAAAAGCGCTTACCATCACCGGTCAGATCGTCTGGAGCAGCCAGGATGGAATCGGCGTAAAATTCAGCTGCCTGACGGCCCATCAGCGCACAGCGATCCAGGCTTTTTCAGAAAACGAAGCCGAAATACTTAAAATTAGAAGTTAGCACCATCCTTTCATTCGACCAGCTTACCTCCCCCAACTTCTTTGAGTTCATGGGTCATTTTAAAGGTTCAGCGTTCCTAGGTTATATATTGCTTGCCAGCGCTTAACTGATGGTCAGGCGGTCGTCGGTGTGAAACCTTTGAACCCTGAACCTGGAACGCTGAACCTGAGGACCTGAATTTTCCATTGACATGAATTTAAATTTTTCTTATTAAATCAGACGAATATTGATCAGGTTGCACCGTCGTTTCCCAGAGGGCAATTGTTTGCGACAGCTGTTAATGGTATCGCTGTGAAGTTAATGGCGATAATGGATGTTAGAGCGACAAAAACACCTTAATAAGCGCATGTGAATGTTGACTCGCTTGCGGTAGTTTCAAATGGGAAAGTCAAACGATACTCGACAGCAGGATGGTGACCGTATGATAATGGGCGAATGGCGGGAGCGTTCACTACGTGAACGCCGCAGCGACCGGGATTGCCGTCAAAAATTGAGCGCTACATATTTTGAAAGCGGCGGTTTGGAAAGAAGAACCGGTAAAGAGCGCCGCCAGGCTGACGAACGCAGAGACCGATGGCTGCGGGTTGGTAAATGGCGCAGCGAACTTGTTTTTGATGGAGGAAAGACAAATGCTGACAACTGAAAATAGCGCACTGGTTTTGGTCGACGTTCAGGGAAAACTGGCCCAGGCCATGCATAACAAAGAAAGGTTTTTCGACGCGATCATCAAACTGGTCAAAGGCGCCCAAATACTGGAACTGCCAATCTTATGGAACGAACAAAACCCGGACGGACTGGGGCCGACCATACCGGAAATTGCGGCGCTTTTAACCGACCAAAAACCGCTGAGCAAACTCAGTTTCAGTTGCTGCGGAAATGCAGAATTTATCAAGGAACTCAAAAAGCTGGATCGCCCAAATATGCTGGTGGCGGGTATCGAAACCCATGTCTGTGTGTATCAGACAGTTGCCGATTTGGTTGATCAAAATTACGATGTCCAGGTTGTTGCCGATGCGGTTGCATCCCGCACAGCTGAAAATAGGCAAATCGGCATTGAAAAATGCAAACAGGCCGGCGCTGGTCTGACCAGTACTGAAACCGTTTTGTTTGAATTGCTTAAAATCGCCAAAGGCGACAAATTCAAAGAGATTATCAAGATTGTCAAATAGCAGGGATTGATCATTCCCCTGTTCTGCCCATCTCCCACCGTAGCCACATATGACCCTGCCAGTTTAGCGGATCATCAGGCGCTTATGGCTCGTAAATGGGCCCCTGATGAATAATGGCACCCGCAGCTCAGTTTAATTGACAAATACCGCAAATCGGATTAGGATTTCCCCTTTTTGTGTATGTCTGTCCAATAGGACCAGACAGCCCGAAATACAACGGCCTTCAGCAAAGAAATGCGTATCTATCGATGACAACAACGGACATAAACTGGAACAGCATCTATGAATTTTTAACCGGACCGGCCCTCTGGTTTACCTTCATTTTCTTTATTGGCGGACTGCTGATCCGAATGGCTTTTTTATTTCATTTGAGCCGCAAAAAAGATCGCGTGATTTACAATCATTTCAACATGGATTGGGGATTACGATCCATTTTTCACTGGTTGGTCCCCTTTGCCAGCGCTTCCATGCGACAGCAACCGATTTTTTCAACTACTGCCTTTATCTTTCATCTGTCGTTAGTGGCCGTGCCGCTGTTTTTAAGCGCCCACATTCTGTTGTGGGAAGAAGCCTTTGGCGTCACCCTCTGGTCAATACCGGATGGGCTGTCAGACGCATTGACCCTCATCTTTATTGCGGCGGCCCTGTTTTTAATTGTCCGCCGCCGCATCAGACCCGAGGTTAGAATCTTAACCAGTGCCTGGGACTATGCCCTGCTGGTCATCACCATGCTGCCGTTTATCACCGGATTTTTGGCCTATCATCAATGGGGACCCTATGAAGTGATGCTGATCTTACATATTGTGTTCAGCCAGATTCTGTTGATTCTTATTCCAGTCACCAAACTGGCCCATATGATGCTTTTTTTCTTCACCCGGGCGTTTATCGGCTTTGAGATGGGGGGACGCAGAGGAGCAAGATCGTGGTAAAAACTTGTTACATAAGGCCCATCTTTTGCCAGATGCCTGCGTTACAATTCGACTCAAAATGCTCACATACTAACGTGCATGCTCCACTTTTGAGTCGAATCAAGCCTTGGCCTCTGACAAAATCTGAACCTTCTGAAACAAGTTTACCTTATTTTTTTCAAGGTTAATGAAATGTCAAAAGTTGGTGAGAAGAAATTTGAGTTTGAAGACGATACGGATAAACCCGTGGACGTCGAGCAGGTGCGCGCCATTTTGAAGGCCAACGATGGGGCCCGTATTAAAACCTGGCTGAGCATTTGTTCGCGCTGCGGCTTGTGTGCTGAAAGCTGCTTTGTTTATGTCGCCAACGACCGCGACCCGCGTTTGAGCCCGGCCTATAAATTCAGGCACACGCTGGGCGAAATGTATCGGCGCAAGGGTAAGGTGGATCGCGCCTTTCTGGAAAAATGCTATGAGATCGCCTGGCTGCAATGCACCATGTGCAAACGTTGTTCGATGTACTGCCCTTTTGGCATCGATGTGGCCACCATGATCGCCATCACCCGCAGCATCTGCCACTCTCAGGGCATTACCCCCAAGCAGCTGGCTTTTTTTTCAGACCATTGCGACAAAACCGGCAATCATATGGGCATACCCCTAGAAGAGCTTGTGGACACCTGCGAATGGATGGTCGAAGAAGTCGAAGATGAATACAAAGGCGTGGACATCCCCATCGATCAGCCCGATGCCAAATACATGTACACCGTCAATCCGCGCGAACCGGTTTACTACCCCCAGGATATCTCTTATGCCGCCATCATTTTTGCGGCTGCCAATGAAAGCTGGACCATGCCGACTTTTGGCTGGGATTGCACCAACCTGCCGATGTTTGCAGGCAATCGCAAGCTGGCCGGCAAACAGGTCAAAAATGTATATGACAAAGCCGGGGAACTAAACGCCGGGTACATCCTGATAACGGAGTGCGGACACGCTTACCGGTCGATGGCCTTTGAGGGACCCTATATGGCCGGTTACCCGGATGGTAAGCCGCCAATTAAAATCAAGCACTATGTGCAGTTGATGTATGAATATCTGCGCGATGGGCGCATCCAGATCGATCCGGCCAAAAAAATAAAAGAGCCCATCACCTACCAGGACCCCTGCAACGTCTCCCGCAACGGCGGCCTGTGGGAACATGCCCGCAAGATCATTCCCTACCTTGCCGAAGATTTCCGGGATATGGCGCCCAACCGCGAACACAACCATTGCTGCGGCGGCGGGGGTGGAATCATGCCCATGGGCCCGGACTACAAACCCTACCGCATGGCCTCCGGAAAACTAAAGGCCGACCAAATCAAACAGACCGGCGCCAAAATTGTGATTACGCCCTGTCACAACTGCTTTGATCAAATTAATGATTTGAGTGAAGAGTTCAAATTAGGGATCAAAGCGCTGTCCTTTAAAGAAATCATCGTTGAATCCATGATTGTTCCCGACCACATGAAGCTCGATCCTGAAAAGTAAAGACTGATCAGACCCATTTCCAGTATAAATGATAACCCTGCCCTGTTGCGACACCATCTCCATATCTGGATTTTGTCAATTTTACAGATACTGGCAAGTTAGCACAAAGTATGATAATAAAATTTCGCTGTGCTCAGCGAAACAAAATAAATATTCGCTTTGGAATATATCAAGATATTGTCAAGCACAAAAACAATAGGCAGGCCACAGTATATAGTGTCCGCCATCTTTTTGGTGAATAATCAATGAAGTAAAAATTAGAATTGCAAACCCACAGTTTTTCACCAGCCTAAGAAGGATAACTTCATAGCCGGAATCCATCATTTAACTATTTTTCAGATTGCGTATCGCAATCCAAAATTTACAAACAGTTTTTTATTCTTAAGCTCGTTTACTGTAGATTTGAATGGATGCTGAGACGATTGCAGCAATGACAAATAGGGTCGCCATGAGATCGATCAGTCCCAGGATTCCGGTGCTATCTTTCAGGGCGACACCATTCAGAACACCACGCACAAAACCCGCCACAACAACGATGGCCGTGAACGACTTTTGGAAAAGGATCAGGTCGGTGGCAATCAGCACACCCAGGGAAAAAACCGAAATGGCCGCAACCGGCGCTGCCGGCCGCCATTATGTTTTTGCTCCAGCCATTCAGCAAAAAACGCTGAATGACCGGAAGGGTTATGTTAAGAGCAGCACCAGTAGTTGCCTACTTGCCATGCGGGGTGCCCTGTGCGGGCACGCCTCGCCACTAAAGCGCCAACTGTCGGTAGGGCGTTTTAGTTGTGCCGCTGGGTGAAGAGCATCTTGAGGGCGTCGCCGACACTGAAGCTCGCCGGCTTGCCCCGCGGCGGAAACTCCTTAAAGGACTTGACAAAGTTCCCGACGATGCCCTGCGCGGGAACCAACAGGTAGGTCCGCCGGAACGCCCAGTCCTGCCAGTAGAAGCTGGCGTTGCGCATCAGCGCCTGTTCATAGGGATCCATCCGCAGATTAGTGATGCGCGGGAAGCGATGCGGTACGTAGGGTGCATCCCAGACGTCCATGCCATTCTGCTGCTGCGTCAAAAACGAGATTAGAATGGCTTCCTTTTGATATGCAATCATGTATTAAGATCTCCAAAAATACAAATTTGTTCTGAAATTAGTAGCTCCCTCTGCCGCGCCTGTCTCCACGTCCTTCTCTGTCTCTACCTCTACGGTCGTCAGAATGAGAGCGAGCTTCATTGACGGTAATCGTTCTGCCTTTAAAAGCCTGTCCATTTAAAGCTGCGATTGCAGACTGAGCCTCAGCTTGAACGGGCATCTCCACGAATCCAAAGCCTTTTGATC
>CAZJHF010000011.1:0-5723 GCA_964545505.1 uncultured Desulfobacterales bacterium
AACAAACGGTCACGAACCTCGTCAGGTCCGGAAGGAAGCAGCGATAAGTGATGCAGTTTGTGTCGTGGACCGACACCGGTCATCTCGATGCCTTACTTATTCCATAAAGATTCGACAGCGGGTGCACAACCATTTTTTTGAGCCCGCATTATAAGCGTCATAGCCAAATCCGCCGTTTATTTTTCACGTCTGATTCCAGCCGTTTTTAGACGGATTTGGGGCCGTCACGGGCACACGCGTTCGGTACCCCTAAAAGTTAGCAAAAATGGCGCTAAACCCCTTGCATTTTTTACATAAAACCTTGCCTGATCATTCTTGACATCGTTTATAAGTGTCTTACTTTCCAGACGACATATTTCAAATTAGCTAATAATTCAGGAGCAAACGTCGGCTTATGTCAGAAAAAAAGAAAATTAAAATTCATTCCGAACCCGATGAGACAGAGGATGGTAACGATTTGCAAAAATCCGAACCCATCAACGACCAGCCTGAAGACCTCAAGTTTGAGACAGCTGAAAATGAAAGCACCGAGCCGCCTGATCCCCTGACAGAGCTGGAAGCCAAACTGAACGCCCAGGAAAAAGAGGCCAAAGAAGCGCATGACCGGCTTTTGAGAGTTACAGCCGATTATGAGAATTATAAAAAACGATCCGCCCGCGAAATGGAAGATTTTCGAAAATACGCAAATCAATCTTTGCTCAAAGAAATGCTTTCAGTGGTCGACAATTTGGAGCTGGCCATCAATTCCGCTAAAGAAGAGAAAATAACAGATAAAAAATTTATCGAGGGATTGAACCTCACCCGCAATGAAATGTTGCGGGTATTTGAAAAATTCCATGTCAAACCCATAAAGGCGCGAGGCGAAATATTTGATCCTGCCTTTCACGAAGCGGTGATGCGGGAAGAAACCGATGATTATCCTGAAAACAGCGTTCTGAGTGAATTTCAAAAAGGGTACCTGATTCACGACAGGCTTTTAAGACCTGCCATGGTGGTGGTTGCCGTACCGAAAAGCAGTGATGAATAAAAATTGAGCAGATAATTTTACGTCATAAATGGAAAAGTTTCGTAATGCTAAGGAGGTAATTTAAAATGTCTAAGGTAATTGGAATTGATCTCGGCACCACAAACTCGTGTGTTGCAGTCATGGAGGGTGGAGATGCAAAAGTCATCACGAATCCGGAAGGCGGTCGAACAACGCCTTCGATCGTTGCCATTTCAGAAAGCGACGAGCGCCTGGTGGGCCAGATCGCAAAACGGCAGGCCATCACCAATCCGGAAAATACGGTTTTCGGGGTCAAACGTCTGATCGGCCGCAAGTTTGCCTCACCGGAGGTACAAAGCGATGTCAAGATCCTGCCCTACAAAATCGAGCAAGCTTCCAACGGCGACATCCGCATCAACATCAAGGGCAAACAATACAGTCCGGCGGAGGTCTCCTCTTTCGTTTTGGCAGACATTAAACATACTGCCGAGGAGTACCTGGGAGAAAAAGTGACTGACGCGGTCATCACGGTACCGGCATATTTTGACGACAGCCAGCGCCAGGCGACCAAAGATGCGGGCAAAGTCGCGGGCCTGAATGTGTTGAGAATTATCAATGAGCCCACCGCGGCATCGCTGGCCTATGGGTTGGATAAGAAGGGTGAGGAAAAAATCGCCGTATTTGATCTGGGCGGCGGCACATTTGATATTTCAATCCTTGAAATCGGAGAAGGGGTTTTTGAGGTTAAAGCCACAAACGGTGATACCCATTTAGGCGGTGAAGATTTCGATTTGCGGTTGATTGATTATCTGGCGGATGAATTTAAGAAGGATCAGGGAATTGATCTTCGCGGGGATAAAATGGCCCTGCAGCGATTGAAAGAGGCCGCCGAAAAGGCAAAAATGGAATTGTCGTCCTCAATGGAAACCGATATCAATCTGCCCTTTATCACCGCTGATGCCAGTGGTCCCAAGCATCTGAATATTAAACTAACCCGTGCCAAACTGGAAGCGTTGGTCGGCGATCTGCTGGATAAATTGGAAAAGCCCTGTCGAACGGCTATCAAGGATTCCGGCCTATCCGCCAGTGAAATTAACGAGGTCATCCTGGTCGGCGGTATGACCCGTATGCCGGCTGTTCAGGAGCGCGTGAAGAAAATTTTTGAAAAAGACCCGCACAAGGGCGTTAATCCCGATGAAGTGGTTGCACTCGGTGCTGCCATCCAGGGCGGTGTGCTGAAAGGCGACGTCAAAGATGTTCTGCTGCTGGATGTAACACCGCTTTCGCTGGGAATTGAAACCCTCGGCGGCGTGATGACCCGTCTGATTGAAAAGAATACCACCATTCCGACTAAAAAAAGCCAGATATTCTCAACGGCAGCAGACAGTCAGCCGGCGGTCTCGATTCACGTTTTGCAGGGTGAACGTGAAATGGCTCCCAATAACAAAACACTGGGTCGCTTCGAGCTGGTCGGAATACCGCCGGCTCCCAGAGGCATCCCCCAAATCGAGGTCACCTTTGACATCGACGCCAACGGTATCGTCAATGTCTCAGCCAAAGACCAGGCCACCGGCAAGGAGCAATCCATCCAGATAACAGCATCCTCGGGTCTATCACAGGAAGAGATCGACAAGCTGGTTAAAGATGCCGAGATGCATGCTGAAGAAGATAAGAGTAAAAGAGAATTGGTTGAAGCCCGCAACTCGGCCGACGCATTGATTTATGCCACTGAAAAATCCATTTCCGAATTGGGTGACAAAGTTGACAGTGAAACCAAAACCAATGTTGAAGCATCCATCACGGGGCTGCGCCAGGCCATGGAAGGTGAGGATGCCGCTGAAATTAAAAAGATCAGCGACGAACTCACCAAAGCCTCCCACAAGCTGGCGGAAGCCATGTATCAACAGGCCTCGCAAAACGAACAGCAAGCCGGAGCCGAAGCCGGCGGAGAGGCTGCCGGTGATGCCGGCACCGCAGATGAAGACGTTGTTGACGCTGATTTTGAAGAGGTCAAAGACGAAGACAAAAAGTAAGCCCATTACTTCTGGTATTCAAAAACCCGCGGAAGCGATTTTCCGCGGGTTTTTTTGTGGCGATGATAATGTTCAGGACCAAGAGAAGATTATGGAGGTTGGGGAATGATCATGAATGTGACACTGCATGATTCATCAGCGACTATATCGTGCAAACTCATGCATAAGGGAGCGTAACGAAAGAACAGATTTCGAATATGGAATATCGGGTTAAGTTTAAATAAACATCGGATCTAAAACCCGCTTTGAGCCTGATGGCAGTTCTTTCGCAACGCACCCTAATGCATTCAGACAGTGCACGATATCACTGCAGATAAATCATTCCGCTATTGAGAATAATGCCCGCATCTTTATGATACGATGAAAATTCAAGTGCGCAATTTTTGGACCCGGCGTACTTGACAGGTGCTTTTTTTGGCGGTAGGGGCTATATTTCAAACAATCGGCATTCTAACCGCAAGCCGGGACTGTCAACATGCACACAGCAATTTAAAAGATGAGCAACTACGAAGAGATCATCAAAAACAATCTGCAGCAACTCTACAGTAAACTGCCGGCGGATCTGGCCGGCAAATTGCCGGCCAGACAGGTTGATAAAGACTTTCTGTTTCAGGTCTTCGGTGAATCCTGCCGGATCACACCCCAAAATATCAAAATCGGTGATAAAGCCGAGACGGGTCCACCCGGAGTCATCATTACCCTGTACGCCCTGAAGGTCGCAACAGCGGTCTGTCAATTAACGCCCCTTAAAGCATTCCGGGAAATGCCCGGCAGCATGCCGTATGTCGGGGCTTTCGCGTCACATACCGAGAGGATTCTGGTTGACCATATCCATCAGATTGAATCTGCGGCGGACCGCATCATTCAGCAATTTGATGGTACGCGAGAGGCGGACACCGACACAGGTGATTTTTCATTTATTCTCTATCCGCTGCCAAAAATCGCCTTAAACTATATATTTTATCGTGCCGATGATGAATTTCCGGCGACAGCAACCTGTCTATTTTCCAGTAA
Source organism: uncultured Desulfobacterales bacterium (assembly GCA_964545505.1). Taxonomy (GTDB): domain Bacteria; phylum Desulfobacterota; class Desulfobacteria; order Desulfobacterales; family JAHEIW01; genus JAHEIW01. The sequence continues at coordinate 4,033 of CAZJHF010000011.1, forward strand.
TGCGGCCTCATTTTTACCGACAGATGCGCTGGCCGATACCGGCGAATATACGTCAAAAAAAATTCTGGATTTTCTTTAGCACAACATAGCAAAAGGACCGCCAGCAAAATATTCGAATCGTCCCATTTCAGTATTTACAAGCCGAATAAAATCCGTATTATAGATTAGTCATTTGAATTTCTTAGCGTATGGACCGTACTTTATAAGGAGGAATGCACATGGAAGTGACAAAAGTTCTCTGGCCGACGGATTTTTCGAGCAGCTCGGAAAAGGCATTGCCCTATGTGACCTCATTGACCCAAAAATATCAGGCCGAGATTCACGTCCTGTACGTGATTGAGGATATGGCCCACCATGAATCCTGGTATGGTGATTTTGATCGCAAGCATATGGACAAACTGATGGAGTTTGCGGAGAAATCAGGTACCAAAAGGCTTGAACAGGTTTGTGAAAAGTATCTGGATGGTTGTCCGCTGTATATTAAGCATATCGCCATCGGCGACCCGGCCCAGGAAATCTTAAAGCTGATCGACAAAGAAAAAGTCGATATGGTGGTCATGGCCAGCCACGGGGAAAAGGGTAATTTTCGCTTCGGCAGTGTGACTGAAAAAGTCGTCAAAAACTCCCCGGTCCCGGTAACGACCATACCGGTCGACGCATAACCTAAATTCAAAGGTTCAGCGTTCAGAGGCGACTGGTTTCTGATCACTGACTGCTGATTTATGAAGGGGGCGCTGTTTCCCGCCATTTGAGTAACGCGGCATAAATGGAAAACAACCGAGGACGAGGACGAGTAGGAGGACGAGTACGATAGAGAGCAAAAATCTTCGTCGTCGTCCTCGTGTTCGTCCTCGAGAACGCAGAGCATCAAGCTTCTACAACGGGCAACCCTGAACCTTGAACCCGTGAACCCTGAACCCAACCTCCGGAGCTACCCTCCGGAGGTTTGTGGAAAAGCTGTATTGGAATACAGATATTCCATCTTCTCTTTGTGCTTTAATTCTTCGTTGGCCATTTTCAGAAGCATTTCGCGGGGCTCGCCTTCAACATGCAAGTTGGCCATTTCGGTATAAAACTGATGGGATCTTGATTCCCGATGAGAAGCCACCAGATAGACATCCTCAGGCTTGGAATCTGCACTAATCTCCGGCTCTTCAAGATACTCGGCAATTTTGTAATCAACGACATCACTCATTCGCAGGCCCTTATCGCCGAAAAGTCCATCACGATAATCCACCAGAAAGGCCTTGTGCTTCTTTTCTTCACCGGCAATAAACGTCAGGGTATCTTGAACGCCGGGGTCGACAACCTTTGAAAGTATGTCCATATAGAATTCGTATGCATCTTCCTCCCTTTTGATGGCAATCTCAAGAATATCGGCAACCCTTTTTTCCATAACTGTACCTCCTCGTTTCATCATTACAATTAATTAAGTATGCGCATTAATGACATTCTTTTTCCTAGAAAAAATCAGTCCGCCGCTGCTCGTTGGAAGGTTTCAGGTGTTAGTGTTCAGGTGTCAGGGGACATAAGGCTGAACTGAGAAACCTGAATATGCATGCTATCGCTATGGCTACTGAGTAGCATGAGTGCAAAACTGACCAACGAAGGCCTGATACCTATGCGAGGCCAGAATCATCATCATATAATAGATACAAATCAAATGACGTCAACCATATCGATGCAGAAGT
>CAZJHF010000011.1:5823-22339 GCA_964545505.1 uncultured Desulfobacterales bacterium
CATCATCATATAATAGATACAAATCAAATGACGTCAACCATATCGATGCAGAAGTCCTTGCTCGAAATAAGGATGGATCGCATGATATACCGGTTTCAATTTCATCTCGACAAGCCGAGTTGGAACGTTTATGGTATTGTTTAAAAAATATTACCTGAATTTTGCACGAGTCGGAGGCTTTCATATGCAAGGCATTTAAGGTCGAGGCAATAGTGAATTATGCCTGACTTCGGCAGAGCTCAGTCGAGGCCCGGCCTTAACCCGATCGGTATTTAGTTGTAAGTCTATAATTTGATTAACCTGTTGTCATTTATTTTAAAATCGACTTCTCATCAATTTTCATACAAAATTCAGGTATAATTTAGCTTGAGGTTAAAACGTATGGACAAAAGCATTAAAATGTCCACGGCGATTCTGGAAGCGTTTGAGGACGGCATCTATGTGATGAACCAGGATCTGGTCGTCGAGTATATGAACAGTGCCATGATTGAGCAGTTTGGCAATGGTATTGGCAAAAAATGTCATCAGGTGATCAATCAAACCGATGATAAATGTCCGTGGTGCGTTTCAGACGAGGTTTTTAAAGGCCAAAAAATCAGCCGGGAAGTTTATGTCCCTTTGATCAACAAAACCTATTTTATGACTGAAATCCCCTTTGAAAATGAAGACGGCACTATTTTTAAACTCAGTATTTATCGGGACATTTCCGAAAGAAAAAAACGTAAAGAAGAATTGCGGGCCTCAGAAGCGAATTTTACGAATTTGTTTGAGCATGTGGCCTGCGGTGTGTTCATCAGCAGCAAGGAAGGCAAATTTTTAAACGCCAACCATGCCCTTTTGGATATGCTCGCTTATGATAATAAAGAGGAATTTTTAAATATCGATATCGCCAACGATCTGTACGTAAAGCCGGAAGAACGTCAAAAATTTAAAAAAATGATCGAACGCGACGGTCGCGTGATTGATTGGGAGGTTGAATTTAGACGCAAGGACGGCAGCACGGTGCCGGTCCTGCTCACCGGCCATGTTCGCTATGACCAACAGGGCAATGTTGTCGGCTACGAAGGGCTCAATATCGATATTTCCCAGAGAAAGCTGATGGAACGCCAGCTCAAAGAGGCCCATGATTTTATCAATAAAATCATTCAAAGCTCACCCAACGCCATTACCGCAACGGATATGAAAGGCAATATCCTGATCTGGAACCGTGCGTCTGAAGAAACCATTGGATATAAGGCGACCGATGTGATCGGTAAAATGAATATCCAGAAAATTTATCCTGATGAGATGGCCCGCAAGGTGATGCAGATGCTCAGGAGCCCGGAAAACGGCGGGGTCGGGCGATTAAACGCCTACCCCATGGTGTATATGCGCCAGGATGGCGAGGTTATTGAAGGCAGTCTTTCAGCCGCCATTATTTACGATTCCAGCGGCAAAGAAATCGCAACGGTGGGTTCATTCGTCGATTTAAAGGAGCGCCTCGAAATGGAACGTGCCCTGCGCCGAACTCAAGAGCAACTCCTGCAATCGGAAAAACTGGCGGCCATGGGGCGCCTCACCTCCCAGATTGCGCATGAATTGAATAACCCCTTGTATGGCATCATGAACACCCTCGAACTTTTGAAAACCGAGATTGCCCCCCAGAGCAAACGGCGCAAAGTTCTGGAAATGGCTTTATCGGAAACCATGCGGCTGAGTGAATTGTTGCGTAAAATGCTGTCGTTTTCCAAACCGGACCAGGAGGAAAAACAGGCTGTCGATGTCAATACGGTGATAGACGAAATTTTGCTGCTGCACGAAAAACAATTGCAGGAAAACGACATTAAAATCAAAACCGAATTTGCCAAAGCGCTTCCCAATATCAGAGCTTCGAAAAATCAGCTACGCCAGGTTTTTCTGAATTTAGTGGCCAACGCCCGGGATGCCATGCCCAGTGGCGGCACCCTGAGTGTGAGGACCTCAGCCGATCCTGGAAATATTGCCATTGGACTATCCGATACGGGTACCGGTATCAAAGAAGAACACATCAAAAAGATTTTTGACAGCTTTTTCACCACCAAGGGCAGCGTCAAAGGCGTTGGTCTGGGTTTATCGGTTTGCTATGGTTTTATCAAAGATCACGGCGGTGACGTTCAGGTCCAAAGCCAGCCGGGGGAAGGAACGACTTTTACGATCACCTTCCCCATCCTTCAGGAATCAGCAGTAGAACAAGAAGAACAATCATAAAATTCTTTCCTTTCCCCCAACCCGTTTGACATGGTGCAGTTCGCCTATTAAACCGATCAAATTGACATTTAGCTTTATTCCTTTCAAAACGAGCCAGCCGGCTCGATGCGCTCAAACCTTTCAATAAATGATTGCATGCCTTTAGGATCGAAGCCGTCATTATTTCCCTTAATATCTATAAATTCTATAAAATCTATAAAATTTTAGGATTTAAGTTTCTTGAAATGCTAAAATGCACCCCAAAATTTTAAAAAAAAATGCTTGACAAAATATAATAACTATATTTATAGAAATAACTATAATAAATGAAATAAGTGAAAGGAGTGCCCATATGGAAGACGTATTAACAGTGTTCAAAGCAAGCCAGCTCTGTAATGTGTCTGCCAAAACCATTATCAACTGGATCGAATCCGGCCATATTAAGGCCTATAAGACCGTGGGCGGACATCGTCGCATCAACCGTTCGGATCTGGAATTTTTCATGAAAAAGCAGGGTATTCCGATTCCGAATCAGGATGCCGATGGTCTCAAAAGAAAAATATTGGTGGTCGACGATGATCCGATTATTGTTGAAACGATTGTGCAGGCCCTGGAAGAAGACGAATTTGATTATGAGGTTATTTCAGCCTCAGATGGATTTGAAGCCGGACTTCAGATCAATCACTTTGCCCCCCACCTGCTGATTTTAGACATTATGATGCCGGACATTAAGGGTTATGAGGTCTGCAAAAAAATTAAGGAAAATCCCGACACCGCCAACACCAAAATCATCGTACTGTCTGCGTATCTGGATGAAGATAAATTTAAAAAAATGAAGCAGTATGGAGCGGATGCCTGTTTTTCCAAACCGTTTCCGTTGCCCCAGCTCAAAGAAGAAGTGGCCCGTTTGTTAGAGCTGCGTTAGCCCCAAACCATTCGAGGCAACGAATCGCACAACCAGACAAGGAGGCACCATGAAATTAAAGGAAGCCTTGAAGAAAAAACAGTTTGTCGTGACCTCGGAAATTCAGGCGCCCATCGATCAGGAACCGGAAGATTTGGTCCGCAGCCTATCCAAAGTGCGCGGGCGGGTTGATGGCGTTTCATTGTCTGAAGTCGAATTCGAAGGTGTTGTCGGTGATACGATAAATACCTGCCAGCTATTAGATCAAAATCAATTCGAGCCCATTTATCAAACCACCACCCGGGACAAAAACCGCATTCAATTACAAAAGGATCTGATTGAAGCCCATGATGCCGGGATCGATAACCTGCTGGTTTTTACCGAAGATTACCGCATTACCGGCGACAGTCTGCAGGAAATGATGTTTTTCCATGTCGATGCCGGCAAGTTACAATCGGTGCTGCAACATATTAAAGAGGGGCAAACTGTGGAGGGTGATACCCTTAAATCCAAAGCTGATTTTCTGGTGGGGTCAGGTGTGGAGTCGTCCTGGGGCAAAAATGTCCCCGACCTGGAAATGAAAGAAATGGAGGAAATGACCAAACTCGGAGCCGGATATTTTTTATCAACGCCGGTTTTTGACGTCGATCAATTTGCCAAATTTTTGCGTCGGGTCGATACCTTTGACGTACCGGTCGTTGCCGAGGTCATGATCCTGCGAACCGCCGGCATGGGGCGCTTTCTCAACCGGCACTTAAAATCCGGCCTTGTGCCGGAGTGGATCATCCAAAAATTGGCCCAGGCACCGGATAAACTAAAAGCCAGTACTGAAATTTTTGCCGATATTGTCACCGGCCTAAAAGATCTCTGCCAGGGGGTCCACATTATAACCATCGGCGGTGAAGAAAAGCTCAAAAATTATCTGGATGCCGCTAAATTGAAATAGGTTTACCCGTTTCCCGGTTGCCCGTTGAGCCCGTTATCCGCAATTGCATTTTTTGTTGCCGGTTAACCGGCAAACGGGTTAACGGGCCAACCGGCCAACCCACCTACAAAAGGAGTCAGCCGCTTGGACAACATCGTCTTAACCATCGACAATAAAAAGATCAGCTGTCCCGCAGGAACTTCGATCCTGCAGGCTGCCATCCAAAATGACATAAAAATACCGCACCTCTGTTATCATCCGGATCTGAAGCCTTTTGGCGCCTGCCGGCTATGCCTGGTGGAAGACGAGCAGAGCGGTCGTCTGATGGCCTCGTGTGTTACCCCGGTGGTTGCGGACATGACCCTTCTAACGGACACACCGCGTATTTTAAGCCATCGCCGCAATATCGTTCGCTTGATGATCGCCGAACATCCAGAATCCTGCATCGTTTGCAGTAAAGGCAACCGCTGTCAACTACGATGGGCGGCTGCCCAAATGGGCATTGGTGAAACAGATCTGTATTCAATGCCCAATTATAAGCCCCTGGAGCAGGCCAACCCATTTATCATTCGAGATCTGAGCAAGTGCATCCTGTGCGGAAAATGCATCCGGGCAGATCACGAACTGGTGGTCGTCGGCGCCATCGACTATAATCTGCGGGGCTTTGAATCCCGGCCGGCGACCGTACATGAACAGGGGCTCGAACAATCAAATTGCACCTTTTGCGGCACCTGCGTATCCATGTGCCCAACCGGAGCGCTCTCTGCCAAAAGCAGCCAGTATGTCGGCAGCCCGGCGACAGAATCTTTTTCCATATGTGGTTTTTGCGGTGTCGGCTGCAGCCTCGCCATGGGGCAATCAGCCGGCAAGGTCATTGATGTCAATCCGGCCCATTTGGCCGACAGTGTCAACAAAGCCACCCTGTGCGTGCGCGGTCATTTTGCCCATGATTTTTTAAACTCGCCTCGACGCCTGATCGCACCGATGATGCCCAAAGAAAAAGAAGATGAAACCAGCGAGATGGCACCCGTTTCATGGGATGCGGCACTGGACCAGGTGGCGGATCGCTTGCGCCAGATTAAGGAAGAAAGTGGCCCGCAAAGCATTGCTTTTTTAGGCTCCTCGAAGTGCAGCAATGAAGAAAACTATCTGATCCAAAAAATCGCCCGGGTGTTGATCGGCACAAACAACGTCGATAATGGCGGATATGTTTCCGGGCAATTTTTATCGACCATTTTGGACCAGAAAACAGGCGGGGGGTGTCGCCCGGCACCCTTTGACAATCTGGCAACAGCAGATGTGATCGTGGTTTTAGGAGCCGATCCCAACCATTCTCTTCCGGTGGTCAGTTACTATCTTAAACGCGCAGCTAAAAATGGCGTGCCGTTGGTTGTGATCGACCCGCGCAAAACAGATCTCGTCAGCTTTGCATCACTATGGCTTCCGATCAAACCCCAGACCGATCTGGAACTCATCAATGCCATGGCCGCATTGCTGCATGAAACCAATGCCTATGACTCTGAATTTATCGATCGCTATGCCGAGGGATTCAGCCTTTTTACTTATGCATTATCTTCACTGGATATGAAAAAGATCTGCCGCTTAACCGGACTTGAGATGCAACAGGTGAACGCAATGGCCGCGCTGTTAAAAGAAAAGCGCGTCGCATTTGTCATCGGCCATGGCATTTTGCAGCAGCGTTATGGCGTGCACACCCTGGGTGCGATTCTGAATCTGTCCCTTATGAGCGGGAGCCTGGGCAAACCCGGCGCCGGCATTTACATCCTTGCCAGAGAAAACAACCAGAACGGTGCCATGGATATGGGCACGATACCGGACCTGCTGCCCGGACGAATGCCGATCGCAGAAGATAGCAACCGAAAAACATGGGAAAAGAACTGGGGCATCAAAATTTCCCCGGATCCGGGTCTCAATATGGGCCGCGTTATCGAGGCGGCTGAAAGCGGCCAGCTCAAAGCCCTGTATATCATGGGAGAAAACCCGCTGCGTTCTTTGCCGCAACCGCAACGGGTAAAGGCCGCACTGGAAAATCTGGAATTTGTGGCCGTACAGGATATTCTCGACAGTGAAATCGCCAACCTCGCAGATGTGGTTCTGCCGGGTGCCGCTATGAGCGAAAAAGGCGGCTCTTTTACCAATCTGGAAGGCCGCATCCAGAGCTTTGCACCGGTGGTGACACCACCCGGAAAGGCCAAACCCGACTGGGAGATTTTAGATTTGCTGGCCGCCCGGCTGGAGACTTCCGCAACCTATGGCTCATTGGAAAAAATACGGGATGAGATCCGTCGACTGGTACCCGCCTATGCTGATTTAAATGGTAGTGCAACCGCCTGGGTCAAGCCATACAGCCCAATGGCTGTTTTTGGTGCCCGCGATGCCCATGAAATGATCTCTTTTTCACCGGTGGTTTCAAGCGCCGATGAACCCGATGATAGCGACTACCCGTTTACGGCCATTTTGGGCTCTTTGCGCTACCACCTGGGCAGCGGCACCCGAACGAGCGCTTCCGAGCGCATACGGGATTTAGATCACACCGGCGATGTTGCCATCAATGTCAGGGATGCAGATAAATTGAAATTGAAAGATGGCGATGCCGTAAAAATTGAAACCCGCTGGGGTGAGATCAAACGGAACATCGGCCGCAGCAATCGCATTGGGCCCGGCCAGCTGTTCGTCCCACTGGCGGTCAACGACAATGATGCCATGAATCTGATCGATTTAACAGACCTGTCGGAACCCAACTCAACCGGCTGGAAAACATGTGCGGCCAAAATAACAAGGGCATAATGAGTGTCAGGTTTCGGGTGTCAGGTGTCAGATTTCAGGTTTCAGGCCTTCGGTGGCCGGTTAGGAACGCTTGCCACTTAGTAGCCATAACGATCGCATGTTTTCGTTGTATTCAGACTTTAAGCTTATGTTTCCTGACACCTGAACACTGACACCTGACACCTAATTGAAATTAGCAACTCGACATAAATATGACGCAAATGCAAATCTTACCACCAACAGACCAATAGGGCACCCATTATGAAACCACCAGAGATCGATTGGGACCGGATCCACGAAATTATCGAAAAGCATAAAGGCGATAAATGGGGGCTTATTCCCCTGCTGCAGGAAGTGCAGGAACATACCGGCTATATTCCGCCCGAATCGATCGAGTCGATTGCCGAGGCCATGAATTTGTACCCTGCTGAAGTTCAAGGTGTGATTACATTTTATTCCGGATTTGCTCTGGAACCCAAAGGAAAATACGTCCTCAGAGTCTGCCGCGGCACGGCCTGCCACGTCAAAGGCAGCCGCAGCGTTCTGCGCCTGATGCAAAAAGAACTGGAGCTAAAGGAGGGTGAAACCAGTCCCGACTATCAATTCACCCTCGAAACGGTGGCCTGCTTAGGTGCCTGTTTTTTGGCGCCGACCATGATGATCAACCGGGATTATTTCGGCAAGCTTTCGCCAACCAAGGTCAGCAGCCTGCTGGGAGAGTATCAAAAAAAATAAAATCGGCCGTTTGCCGCTGACGCATCTGCGACAGGCGGAATTTCTGAGCGAAAGGGAGAAATTGCCAAATGGAGAAGCTTTCATCCATCGGAAAGCTGGAATGGCTTCGCAATAAAATACAGTCCCAGAGAAAAGAGGGGACCGTCGAAGTGCATGTATGCATGACCGGCTGCCGGGCATATGGCGCCGCCGGCGTTCTGGAGTCCTTGCAAGACGAGGTCAAAAGCCAGAAGATTTCGGATCAGGTGGAAATAAGGGCCACTGGCTGTCACGGTTTTTGTGCCATGGCGCCGGTAATTGCCATTGAGCCTATGGGGGTTCAATACCAGGAAGTGGAGCCGAATGATGCCGCCGAGATCGTTGCTCAGACCTTGAAACGCAGCCAGCTCATCGACCGCCTGGCATATCACGAGCCCAAGACGCTGCAGCCGGTATACTACCGCAACCAGATCCCGTTTTATGCCAAGCAGGAACGCCGGGTTCTGGCCAACTGCGGCCGCATCGATCCAACCCGCATCGAACATTACATTGCCGCTGGCGGCTATCAGGCCCTGGTCAAAGCATTGTCGAAAATGTCATCCGATCAGGTCGTCGAAGAAGTTCTGACCGCCAAACTCAGAGGCCGCGGTGGCGCAGGCTTCCCCACCGGTCTCAAATGGAAATTCGCCCGCCAGGCCGAAGGCCGGCCCAAGTATACGGTGTGCAACGCGGATGAAGGCGACCCCGGCGCATTCATGGATCGCGCCATTTTAGAAGGCGACCCCCACGCTGTCGTGGAAGGCATGCTCATCGGTGCCTATGCCATGGGCAGCGAGTACGGCTACATCTATGTACGTGAAGAGTATCCGATTGCCATTGATCATTTAAACATCGCCATCGAGCAGGCCAATGAACTGGGACTTCTGGGTGAAAATATTCTGGGCACCGGCTTTAACTTTGATCTTTCGTTACGGCTGGGCGCCGGTGCGTTTGTCTGTGGTGAAGAAACGGCCCTGATGGCCTCCATCGAAGGTAAACGCGGCATGCCGCGGGCGCGACCGCCGTTTCCGGCGCAGGCTGGCATTGACGCCAAACCCACCAATATCAACAATGTTGAGACCTGGTCCAACGTCCCGCTGATCATTAAAAATGGAGCGGAATGGTACGGCCAGGTGGGCACCGAAGACAGCAAGGGCACCAAAATCTTTTCCCTGGCCGGCAAGGTCAACAACACCGGGCTGGTGGAAGTGCCTATCGGATCCACTGTCAAGGAAGTGATCTATGATATCGGCGGCGGCATACCCAAGGGCCGGGCGTTTAAGGCCGTTCAGATGGGCGGACCCGCCGGCGGCTGTGTGCCCCCCCAATTTTTAAGCCTGCAAATCGATTACGATACAGTCCAGCGCATCGGGGCCATCATGGGATCGGGCGGCATGGTGGTCATGGACGAAAATAACTGCATGGTTGAAATCGCCCGCTTTTTCTTGAGTTTCACCCAGTCCGAGTCCTGCGGCAAATGTGCACCCTGCCGTCTGGGCACCACCCAGCTGCTGGAAATTCTCACACGCATTACCCGCGGCGAGGGCCGCATGGAAGATATTGATACCATCCGCCAGCTGGGAGAGACCCTGACCGAAGCCTCCCTGTGCGGTCTGGGACAGGCCTGCTCCAAACCGGCCCTTTCGACCCTCAAATATTTTCTGAAAGAATTCGAAGACCACATCAAAGAACACCGCTGTGCCGGAGCGGTGTGTGATTCGATGGTTATCTCCGCCTGCCAGCATGCCTGCCCGGCGGGCATCGATGTGCCTAATTATGTGGCCGCTATTGCCGATGGGGAATACGAAAAGTCTGTTGACATCATCCGCGAGCGCAATCCGTTCCCGGCGGTTTGCGGGCGTATCTGTATTCATCCCTGCGAATTTAAATGCCGGCGGGGAGAACTTGATCAACCGGTTGCAATTCGGGCCCTCAAACGGGTTGCTTCAGACTGGTATTTTAAAAATATCGGCCCCCAAAGAGAGCCTTTTAAAATAACCCGCGAGCAGAAAGTGGCCATCGTCGGAGCGGGGCCGGCCGGTTTAAGCTGCGCCTATTTTCTGGCCAAAATGGGTTATCAGACCACTGTTTTTGAAGCCCAGTCTGTGGCGGGTGGTATGCTCGGTATTGCGGTGCCCGAGTTCAGGCTCCCGCGCGAGGTGATCGAAGAAGAGATCCAGTATATCCAAAACTGCGGGGTTGAGATCCGCTACAATTCACCCATTGATGCCAAACACACCTTTAACGACCTGCTCGATGAAGGATTTGGCGCCGTCTTTATTGCGGCCGGGGCCCAGGCCAGCAAGCAAATCGGCATTCCCGGAGAGGAAGAAGGCCTTGAGGGCATTTACTACGGCCTTGATTTTTTAACTCAAGTCCGCATGGGCAAAAAGGTACCTTTAAGCGGCAAAACGGTGATCATTGGCGGCGGTAATGTGGCCGTCGATGTGGCCCGCACAGCTTTAAGAGCCGGTGCGCAGGAAGCGCAAATATTTTGTTTGGAACCCCGTGATGAGATGCCGGCCTGGGAACAGGATGTGGAAGAGGCCATCGATGAAGGCATCGTCATCAACCCTGATCTGTCGCCCAGTAAAATCACCCACGCAAAGGGGAAAGTGACGGGCGTTGAGTTCACCCGCTGCGTCTGTGTATTCGATGATGAGGGCTGCTTCAATCCAACCTGTGATCTCGACGATACCCGCTTTGTGGATGCCGACAATGTCCTTATCTCCATTGGCCAGGCCGCCGATATGTCGTTTCTGTCCGCCGACAGCAAACTGGAGCGTGAACTCTGGGGCGCACTGGTAGTGGACACCAATACACTGGCCACCAATGTACCGGGTGTTTTCGCCGGTGGGGATTTTACCACCGGCCCGACCTTTGTGATTCGTGCCATAGCATCCGGCCGACGGGCGGCCATTGCCATCGATAAATTCCTGGGCGGTGACAAAAGCCGCGTCTATATTCCCGATGAGAAATCTCCGCAGCATACAGGCACCAAACTGGCGCTTGAAAATGAAGATATGGAAGACAAGCCCCGGATCGAGGTCAAAGCCGAGAATGCCCAGGAACGAATAAATGATTTTCGAGAAGTTGAAAAAGGATTTAGCGAAGAGGAGGCTTACCGCGAAGCGATCCGCTGCCTCCGATGTGATCTTGAAAAAGAGGAGAATGCGATATGATTCGATCCATAACGCAAAAAAAACCGGAAACAGAAATTGAGCGCCTCCTGAAAGGACTCAACCGGATTTTCATTATTGGATGCGGAACCTGTGTGACCCTTACCCGCACCGGCGGGGACCCGGAAGTGCGCGCCATGAAAGAAGAGCTGTCCACAAAGGGTAAAATGGTCACCGGTCAAACAGTGGTTCCGGTTGCCTGTGACAATTTAACCCGCGAGTTTCTGGGTGATTTCGGAGAACAGATCAATCAGGCCGATGCGCTGCTGATCATGACCTGTGCCTTTGGCGTTCAGAGCATCGCCCGCCAGCTAAACAAGATGGTCATACCAGCCCTGGACACCCTGTTCATCGGCAAAGAATCAGCGGTGGGATTGTTCGATGAGATCTGTACCCAATGCGGCACCTGCATCATCGGTGAAACCGGCGGTATCTGCCCGGTGACCAATTGCCACAAAGGCCTTGTCAATGGCCCCTGCGGCGGCACCAACCACGGCAAATGCGAAATCGATGTCAACAAGGACTGTGTCTGGACACTGATCTATAACCGCCTCAAGGAGCTGGACCGGATCGATTCCATGCGCAAATATCAAAAACCGCGCAATCATCTGGGTGAGCCCAAACCGGGGAAATTTAAGTTGCCTACAACTTAAATTTAGTTATTGGTGTATGGTTATTTGTTAATGGTAAAAAATGAAAGACAAAAGAATTGTCTTTGATTGTTGAAGGATCTTAAATAGGAGGGAAGTTTGAGATGCCGACGAAATTTAAAGAAGCTTTGGATTCCGGTAAATTTGTGGTGACCAGTGAGGTCGCCCCGCCCAAAGGAACAAACCTTGAAAAATTCAAGCACCATATTGAATTGTTAAAGCACAAGGTCGACGCCATGAATGTCACCGATCATCAGAGCTCGGTAATGCGTTACCCGTCCCTGGGTGGTGCGATGATGGTCCAAGAAATGGGCGGGGAGGTCATTTTGCAGATGACCTGCCGGGATCGCAACCGGCTGGCATTGCAGGCCGATTTGCTGTTTGCCTCTTCGCGCGGGATTCAAAATGTTCTCTGTCTTACCGGTGATTCGATCATTTTAGGGGATCATAAAGAAGCCAAGAGTGTTTTTGATATGGACTCCAGCCAGCTGTTGAGAACGGTGCGCACCATGGAAGCGGGCAAAGATCTTGGCGGCAATGATCTGGACGGCGGGGTATCCTTCTGTGCGGGTGCCATCGTGACACCTGAGGCCGACCCGCTTGAACCGCAATTGGTCAAATTTGAAAAAAAGCTCGAAGCCGGAGCCGAATTTATTCAAACCCAGGCCGTTTACGATCTGGACAAATTCAAAGAATTCATGGATTACGCCCGGCAGTTCAATGTCAAAATCCTGGCCGGCGTTATTTTACTGACCTCGGCGCCCATGGCCCGGTTCATGAATAAAAATATTGCCGGGGTTTTTGTTCCACAGGATCTGATTGATGAAATGGCATCCGCACCCAAAGGCCAGGCCCTGGCCAAAGGCATCGAAATTACGGGCCGCATGATCAAACGCATCCATGATGAAAATATGTGTGACGGTGTGCACATCATGGCCATCGGCAAAGAAGATAAGGTGCCGGAGATCATGGAAGCCGCCGGCATCCTCTAAAAAACTGGGTTTATAACTCTCATATTTTGCCCGACAACTGTGTTGTTCGTCTTCAAATGTCGCTTGCGTACTGAAAAGTACGCGGCGCTCGTTCTCATCCTAACTGCCTTGTTGTCGAACAAAATCTGAGGTTTTATAGTCGTTGTCAAAAAAACGTTCCGATTGCAGGACGTTTTTTTGCTACAACACTTATGCCGCCATCCTTTTTTCGGAACATTATAATGACAAGCGGTATAAACCCAGTTTGGTTTTTATTATAGATTCTTAATACTCGCCGGTAAACATTTCACCTTGTACCTGAATTTTGTATGATTTTGTGACTTTCATATTTTAAGACCGCTTTTACTATTTTTAAATGTGATATATGTTTAGCAACTTCGTAAGTCCAATCCTAAATCTCGGACCACATGCAGCTTGTAATTCATATCGCCCGGAAGGAAATGACATGACCGTTTCTAATCCAATCTAACTTCCCATTCTTTATGCAATGCAATAAGCCCTTTGCACTCCGGACGCTTTTTTGGTATTTAGAGCCAAAATACAATTAGAGACGGCTAATCTATGAAACACATAAAACGATTTAATCCACCGGCTGTTATCGGATTGTTGGTGGTACTGATGGTAATGACCGGCTTTTCGATGGACCTGTGCGCACAGGAGAATTCAGAGAAAAATTCACTTAAAGTTGCCCTTTTGCCCATTTTAGACACATTCCCCTTTTATGTGGCTGAGGCTCAGGGCTATTTTGACCGCTATGGTGTTACAGTCAAGGCTGTACCTGTGGGTAGCGGTCTGGAAAGAGATCAGCTGATGCAGTCCGGGGCCATTGACGGCATGCTCAACGAAATGGCCTCCACCGCCAACTTCAATCGCAAACGCATCCAGGTGAAGGTCGTTTCATCGGCCCGCAAGGCCTATCCGCACTATCCCCTCTTTCGGATTTTGGCCGCACCCGGCAGCAACCTGACCGCCCCGGCCGACCTGAAAGGCATCCCCATCGGCGTTTCCAAGAACACGATCATCGAATATGTCACCGATCGTTTGATGGTTGCCGGTGGTCTGACGACAGCTCAAATCTCTAAAAAATCCGTACCGGTTATACCGGAGCGTTATCAATTATTGCTGCAACGCCAGTTAAAAGCAGCCACGTTGCCGGATCCGCTGGCCAAAAGCGCGCTTGAAGCCGGCGCCGGCGCGGTAATCGATGACTCGGCCCACCCGCAATACAGTGTCAGTGTGTTGAGCTTCCACCTGGATGCCATCGAAACCAAGGCCGGCGCTGTGCGTCAATTTTTAAAGGCCTGGAATCACGCCGTGCAGGATATCAATGCGAACCCGGATTCTTTTCGCAACCTTTTGCTGCAAAAGATCCGGGTCCCTAAAAACATTCAACAAACGTATCGTATTCCGCCCTTCCCGTTGCGGGAGGTTCCCAGCGCCGAACAATGGGCGGACGTAATGGACTGGATGGTGTCCAAAGGGCTTTTAGGAGCACCCATCCCTTATAAAGACTCTGTTACAAGTTCCTTCCTTCCTTAAAGGATTACCAAGGGGGAATAATAAAACGGCCCCATGATTACCATTAAAAATCTAACCTTTGCCTACGGCAGTCGGGCACCTATTTTTCAGGGATACAGCCTTGAGATTGAACGCGGTGAAGCGCTGTCTATTATCGGTCCATCCGGTTGCGGGAAGACAACCCTTCTGTATTTACTGGCCGGCTTGCGCCATCCGCAGGCCGGCAGTATTACGATCGACCAAAATCCGATAACCCGCCCTCGCCCGCGCAGCGGGCTGGTATTACAGGATCACGGTTTATTGCCCTGGCAAACCGTTAGAGAGAATGCCCGCCTGGGGCTGACCATCTGGGGATTCTACGGATCCGACGGCCGGCACGCGCCGGTCGATGAAAATATCAGTTCTCGCCAAGCCGATCTACGGGTGGACGGCTGGCTGGCAAAATTGGGGATTGAAAGCCTGCGTGACCAATACCCCCTGAAACTTTCCCGCGGCCAACGTCAACGCACGGCTATTGCACGCACCCTGGCCATGCAGCCGGACGTCCTGCTGATGGATGAACCGTTTTCTGCCCTGGATGCACCGACCCGGGAGGATCTTCAAAAATTTATCATCGATTTGCACGCTGCCTCGGATCTAACCTATATCATCGTTACCCACGATATTGAAGTCGCCGTGGTCATGGGCAAAAAAATTCTGGCTCTGGCAAAAGGCTGTAATCAAAATGCTCATATGATCGATAATGCCTGTGCCGGGCCGACAACCGGGCGCCGGCAGGATGAATTTCAACAAACCTGCGAAGACGTGAGGGATTTACTGGGGTCGCTGACATGAACAATAGGCTAGACATACGCGCCGTCCTCATTGGCCTGCTGATGTTTTTTGCTATCTGGCAGGTGCTGGCCTGGATGATTCAACGACCCATCATGCCTTCTCCGTTTCAAGTATTGCCGATATTTTTTGGCTCGTTGTTCGGCGAGCTGGGGATTCATTTTTTGGCCAGCACCGGCCGCGTTCTGGCGGCCATTGCACTGGCCGTTGTCAGCGCGGTGCCCATCGGGCTCGGCCTGGGACAGATGCCCCAGGTGAATCGCATCTTTGCGCCGCTGATTGCCATTGTCTATCCCATCCCCAAAATTGTATTTTTGCCGGTCATCTATGTTTTAATGGGCATCACCGATATCTCGAAAATTTTTTTGATCGCCTTGATCATTTTTTTCCAGATCCTGGTTGTTGTCAGGGATGAGGCCGCCAATCTGCACCCGGAGTTGATTCTGTCGGTGCGATCGCTGGGGGCCGGCCGCCGGGCGCTCTTCCGCTATGTATACTTTCCGGCCTCTCTACCGGCCGTGCTGACGGCATTGCGGGTGTCGGTTGGAACCGCAGTTGCGGTCCTGTTTATTGCCGAGCAGTCGTTGACAACTTACGGATTGGGATATTTTATCGTCGTCGAAACCTACCAGGTGCTGCGCTATCCGGAGATGTATGCCGGCATCCTGGCCATGGGCCTGCTGGGCCTCGTCCTGTATCTGATCATTTACCATCTGGAACTGAAAGTGAATTACTATCGGGCGGAAGAACAAAATTAAACTGTTTTTTTGCTACGAATCCTTATGCACGAGTTTGCACGGATTTCGCGGGTGATTATTCATTGTGCGGCTCAATCGAAAAAACGTCCTGACGCCTCAGTAATATGATTGAAAAAAACTCTGGAAATATTTCAAAGACAGCAGCCTGGATGCTTGCCACCCGGCTCCGGACACTGCCGGCGGCCGTGGCCCCGGTCCTGGTCGGCACGGCAATGGCCATTGCCGATGGGAAATTTGCGTTGTGGCCGGCTGCAGCGGCCATGGCGGTCGCCCTGCTCCTGCAAATCGGCGTTAATCTGGCCAATGATTATTTTGACTATATCAAGGGCATTGACACCCAGGACCGCCTGGGGCCGCCCCGGGTAACCCAGAGCGGCCTGATTCCGGCCAAACAGGTCAGCGACGAGCTGACCGCCGCCATCGACCTGCTGCCCACGTTGTGCTCGGCTTGCGGAATCGACCTTGGCCAGCAGACGACGAGCAGCCCGAAGATCGACGGGCAGAATGTCTGGAGCCACTGGATAGGCCGCTCGCGCGAGCCGCATCCACGATCGGATCTGTTGTTCTGGAATGGTTGGGCTGTGCCCCAGGCCATTCGCGTCGGGGACTGGAAGCTGTACTTCGACAAAGTCAAGGAGATCGACGACTCCAACCAGGGCCCGGCGCTTTTCAACCTGGTAGAAGACCCGGCTGAGCAGACGAACCTGAGTGCCGAGCACCCGGAGAGAGTAAAGGAGATGAAAGCACTCGCGGCCCAGCGGCTGGCAGACATTGAGGAGACCGCGATTCCACTGGGCGGCCGACCCTCCGGTCGTCCGCAGCAAAACAAACGCGGCGCATGGCTGAAGTGAGGCCTACTGCTCAACGGCCGTCGATGTTCGGTGTCACCACATCGTCGAGAAGGTATACCGTTGCGCAGGTGATCGTCGCGCGAGACTTTTGCGACGATCGATTGCCGCTTTTCCTTTGTCGCATTCTTGCCGCGGAAACGGGACGGAAATATGCTACTTTGCT